>CALFOL010000066.1 GCA_937919915.1 uncultured Planctomycetaceae bacterium | reverse complement strand
GATATCACGCAAAACTCCCCGTATGCAATATCCGGGCTAGCACTGGGTGAACTTCAAATTCTGTGAACTCATCCTTTACATCACCCCAGAATAAGCCGAAGTGGGGCACTGCGAAAGCAGTGGGTTGAAAAGTAACACTCATTGCCGTCTCACGGACAGGTGGGTGTTTGTATTTTGGGAGGCTTTCCATCTCTCTACGGTAATTCATTTTGGGGGGTTACAGCAACCAGATATGGCGTTGTGGTGTGTCACATCCAACTGTACGTCTGAGAAACCCAAACGACGCGAGCAAAGCTGTCCTTCGAGAACTTTTCTGAGATTGCGAGCCAAAAAGCAGGAAATCCACAGCTCTCTCGGTTTGTCGACTTGACGCCTCCCGACAGTCAGGCAACCACCGCACTGCGTCCAATTGGCACCTTTTGAGATGTGCGCTGGTATTTGTCCTGAGTGACTCATGATCGCGCGTTCTTGGACGTCATCTAACTTGGCGGAAATTCACAAAATATTCCGAAATTCGCATCTTTGTGTGATCCTTTTCCAACCACCTGCGTTGAGGGAGGAGACGCTGCGCTATGTTTCGCAACGTTTGAGTGGTCTGTTATCGGACGCTGAGAGCGAACTGCCTGTTTTTGTGGAGGCAAATACGATGGCTGACGAGATCAGAGTTCACGTTGTTCACCGGAAAGGAACAAACCTCTATCTGCGGTACACCGATCCGGTGACCGGAAAACGTCACGAAAAGAACAGTGGCACCAGGAGTCAACGCAAGGCCCGTGAAGCGGCTGGAGAATGGAAGGCTGAATTAAAAGCCGCCGGCACTGGTAAAGCTCTCGTCGTTCACTGGGATGATTTCAAAGAAGACTTTGAGCAGAACTACCTCGGGGATCTCTCGGAAGGCTACACGCTGAATGTGCTGAACACGTTCGGTGTGATCGACGCCACGATGAAACCTGACAAGCTGACGAGAGTCACCACCGCGTGGGTCAAGCGATTTAAGACTTTGATGGTGAAAGCCAAGAAGCCGGAAGCGACCATCCACAAATACCTACAGCACCTGAAGACGGCTCTGAAGTGGGCGTGTGATCAGGAATATATTCGAGAGGTTCCCCGATTCCCTGCCCAGAAACGCAATGCGGCGAAGGGCAAAAAACACATGAAGGGCCGGCCGATCACACTGGAAGAATTCGAGCGGATGCAAGCGGCCTGCGAATACCCGTCACTGAATTACCTAATGACTTGGCTCTGGTTGTCAGGCCTACGAATTGGCGAGGCGACCAGAAGAACCGTGAGACGGTCTTTTATCCTGTTGTCGATGACTTCGCAGACTTCTTGCTGAAGACGCCACCAGAACAGCGTGAGGGGTTTGTATTCAATCCTCAGCGTGGTAGTGGCAAAATCAGCAGGCGAGTCGACACGGTGTCAGGGTGGATCGTTGATATAGGCGAGAAGGCCTGCGTCAAAGTCGACATGCGTAAGTCGCGGAAGAAGAACAGGAAACCGGAAGATTCTGAAGAGGTGCCAGTCTGGGGATCGGCTCACGATATGCGGCGGGCATTTGGTTATCGGTGGGCACAAATCGCGCCCCCCATGATTCTGCGGGACCTGATGCGGCACGCTTCTGTACAGACGACCGAGAAATACTACGTCGGCATCAATGCGAAGAAGACTCTGGAGCATCTGCGAAACCGAAAACGGGCGTCCTTGTTGACACTTGGGTTGACACCTGCTGATTCCGACGACCCTGAACAGCGTGTTCACCAATGAAAATCCAGAGCCACCGGTGAGATTCGAACTCACGACCTATGCTTTACGAAAGCATCGCTCTGCCAACTGAGCTACGGCGGCTTTTGCCTGTTGAATATCCGGAACAATACCCCCGCGTTTCGCTGAGGATCAAGTCCGCGGTCCTGAGTTTTCGGGAAGTTTCAATGTTGCACTCACCGGAACGTTCCTCGTGGACACTGCCAGCCGAATTACGTTCACCAGGCCGGGACTGTTGTTGTAGCAGATCGTCCACAGCGAATTTCGCTGACTTGTGGCCGCGTAGGAGGTGTTTTGTCCTATGTGTGCCGGTTCCCGCGAGCCAGAACCGTCCACAACAAAAGGTAAGTTGCTCTAATATCGCAGCACACAACCGAAGCTCAAGCCGCGAGCATAGAACGATTCCAAATCGATTTCCTGCGTGATGACTGTATCAAATGCTCTCACCGTGCTCGCAGTACTGTCGTACTTGATGTTGTCGAACGGACGCGTCATGCGGTAGATCCACATGAAGTCATAGCCACCAAACAGGGAAAAGTTGGGGGTGACGTGAATCTCTCCCATGAAGCTCAGTTGAACAATCGGTGTGAATTCGACGTCACTTCCCGTGCCGACTGTTGTACGGATAAAGCTGTTTTCCACGGAAGACGTATTGGTCTCCGCTGAATAGTCGTTCAAAGTAAACGCCACTCGCGGCGTTGCACTTAACGTGAACCACTGATTCTTCACAGCTGCACGGGCACCGAATTCCGGACCATACATGTTGTTCTTTGTGCGGCCACCAACAGACGTTGTGATCGGGGTGAGCCCATTGTTCAGGTTGACACCGACGTGCGAGTATTGTTCGTCATAGGACAGATACCGAAACCCGCCGAGCCATTGCCAGGACATACCAGAATATGGAATGTAGCTTTTCGTCAGCAACGAAGCTTCTGCTCCCCACATCTGGCTGGTGAGCTTTGCGGAAAAGCTGCCGTCGTAAATCAGGTAGTTGGCCGTCGCTACATCCGCGGCAATTCCGTCAGTGAGCAGCGGAATGACAACATTGGGACGTTCCACAGTACCGAGCGTCGCGGCAATAGGCAGCCCCGTCAGTGGATCGAGTATGGTTGGTCGGAATGAGGAAAGATTGGTGAGAGCAAATGCATCTTCGCTCTTACCCGTGCCGAAGAACTCGAGTTCAAATTCTGCGTTCTTCAGATCCAGACCCCATGTGCCGCGAACCCCGGGCGTGTCGTCAAGCGCCATGTTGCCCAGGCCCGGGATCACTCCCACGCCCGCGGCCGCACCGTTGTTCAGGTTGTCTACAACCTGTAGCGGATCGGTCAGGTTCAACACAGGTGCACCGACCGAGAGACTGCCTGGGCGCGCAAACGACCAGTGGAGATAGTCGACGCGCATCCAGCTGCGTTGTCCGAGTTCCCCCAGAAGATGCTCAACCGGCTGCTCGTTATCCCACAACTGTGGTTGCTGACCGCTGTAGTAATCGATAATCGGAGCCTGATACTGTGAACGCGGAATATGTATTCCGGGCGCTTGCCAATATCCTGGCGGAGCGGCAAAAGCGGCCGAACAGCTGGATGCAGCAACACAGAAAAACGTCAGGCAGCGGAACAGGTTCGGACTAAGCATACGAACCAGACCCTTAAAAATTGTCGGAAGACGATCAGCACCTGGAACGTGGTCACCGGCACAAATACCGGGACCTGAGGCAGACTATGACAGGTGTTGATTACCAAACCGACCATGTGAAAACACGGTCTGCTGTGGTCCGTATCGGACCGTGCCGACTAAGAACTTTGCTCCAATTCTGCCGCTGATAACGTTTTTGACAATCAGGTAGCATGGCGAATTTATATGACCTGCGAATTTTTCAGGAACTGTTTGACCGCCGTTTTTTGCAACCTATGTTTCCGGTGTTGATCGCGACCGCTGAGCAAGACAAAGCAGACGACGACAACGACGACAACGACACAACGAAATTAGCAGCGCGTCAAGGAAAGCTGGGAGCTTTGAGGGGACCTTGTCGCGCTGCTTTTTTATGCGCGCTGTGTTAATGCTCCTGTGGCGCGGCTTGTTTGGCCGAATCAAAATTTGAGCTTTGGCGACATGAGAAACATAAGCAGAGTGTTCCGATTATTCTGGATATTCAGTGTCGGCAGACTCTGCGGCG
The DNA here is from genome assembly GCA_937919915.1 of uncultured Planctomycetaceae bacterium. GTDB lineage: Bacteria > Planctomycetota > Planctomycetia > Planctomycetales > Planctomycetaceae > Fuerstiella. Next base: position 3,016 of record CALFOL010000066.1, on the reverse strand, counting down.
AACCGATGAACACTACAGGCACAACGACGCCCTGCGCGCCGTTGTTGAACAATTGCAATATTGCATGGTTCGCATTTTGGTGGTGTCATGAACAGATCGTCATCCAACTTCCACACTAGTGGTGTGCTCCTCTTGACCGCAACGGTCATTTGCGGTGCGCTGGGCGTCTGCCTGGTCACACCGCTTCTGCAGCGGGACTCATTCGCGAAGACCACTAACGCAGCCGTAGAAAGCCCGCGAATCGCAAATCCTGAGTCGTCAGGAAAATACTCGGGATTCTTTCCGCCAATCGCAGACGGGCGTAACGAACTGAAAAGGCTGGAAGCAGTTACCGGACCGGTACCGCCAGCGATTCGCAAGACGCGTTTGGCGCAGGATTCGAGATCAGCAGGTCACTATTCCTCCCTGCCACAACGTGGCACCTTGCCTGCTGAAGCAACGACACCCGAACGGACGGTGCTGCGTCCGCTGGAATTTACTCAGGCAACAGTTGAGCAACAGCCGGTCGCCGTTCAGCAACCCGTTGCCGCTGGGCATTACTTTACACCGCAGCAAGTTCCCGCCGGAACAGTCTATGCTCCAGTGACGGTGAATGTGGACAATTCAGCGTTGTCCGAGCAGATCCGCGAAATGTCGATGAGGTTCGATCGACTTGTCGAGGAAAAAACTCAGGAGACATCTGTCGCGGCCGTTGTTGCTGACGATGCTGAGAAAAGGCAGGACGCAAAAAGACAGCGTCAACGTAACCGCCCGTCTGTGGACCCCAAGTCACAGGAACAGATTGTTCGGATCGAAGCGGGCTTGTCGCAGCTGACTAAGTCGGTCAACTCACTGCGGAAGCAGACGCAGACCGGGCTTGCCGAATTGACTCGCCAATCAACTCATGCAGAAGCCGTCTCGCAATTGCTGGATTCGTACGAACGCTCTCTGAATGCAAAGCTCCAGGCCATCGACACAGCTCAGGCGGCCACTCCCGCGCCGTCAAGAGTTGCGACGGCACCACAGGAAACCTACTCAGACGCCGTGCCGTTTCCTGTTAAGCCGACTGCCACGGACGGCGGCAGTTTCTCCCCGGAACTGAAGTTGGAGCCCCGACAGGATTTCGCGCCTTCAAGCTCGCTGGAAGTATTCAATCCTGAGACATTCATTCCCCGTGTATTCACTCCCGACGCTGAAATCGCTCCGCAGCCAGCGGCGATGGCAGAACCGATGCCAATTCAATCTGCCTTGCCGCAAATTGACCTGAACGTGGCAATATCGGAACCTGCATTGGAAAGCCGCGAGAGCCGACTGACGGCGCCGCTTACACTGGACCTGGAAGAAGCCCCTGCCGTCGAACTTCTGCAGCCCACAGAAACCCCGACAACCCCCACGACCCTGACACCTCCCGCTGCGAAGCCATCGCCCGTTCCTCTGACAACGCCATCACTGTTCGTAAACATGCCACCTCCCAGCTTCACTCCAGCTCCGGTTCCCGTCGCAGAACGTGTTCCTGCCCTGCCAGTTGGCTACGAGCATGTGTATCGCTTCAAGTTGGCGGACGTTGAGCCGGATGTTACGCCGCACGTCATACCAGGCGACGGCCCCGTCTGTCAGCATTGCGGACTGATTCACGTTCCGGGCCAGACTTACACACATCAACATTTAGAACGTCAGCATGCGGTAGTAAAGAAGATTCAGACCGTGGCAAATTCAAAGCCAACATCGATGGCCGCACCGCAACCTCTCAACAGCGTGATGCCAACTCTCCCCCTGCCATCCTCACAAAGGACGAACAATCGAAACGCGGCTCGCAGTTCCAATCGTCACGTCCGTGGCTCCGGCACGATCGATTCCAGTAGACCGGTTTGGGATTTCTGGCCAGAGTCGGACAGCAACAACGAAACCGACAACCAGAATCGGCCGGGGATGCTACAACGCGTGGGGGCGACTCTCAGGAAATTCACTGAGTAATCCGTTTGCAGAGAGTCGGTACGGCTGTGGCCCGGTAGCGGAGAAATTCGAGCGTCATCTGGCCGCGCTGATTTTCAAACAAAACTCCGTTCCCGTTCGATCTGATTGAACCAGCTCGATCGAACCTCCCAGTTCCTGCTCGGCAAGTTGGCGACATACAAACAGCCCCAGTCCAGTGCCGGTGGCTTTTGTTGTGAAGTACGGCTCGAATATCTGCCCCTGCGCCTCCGTGTCAATCCCGTGGCCTTCGTCGGCAATCCTGATCGCGATGACTCTTGTTCCGTCTTCCCGCGTCCCATCAGATGTCGTGACTGTGATTGACGCTCCTTCTTCCGTCGCGTCGAGTGCATTCAGAACGAGATTCAGAACCACCTGGACCAGTTGGTCGTAGATCGTTTTGATTGCCTTCATGCCTTCCTGGTACTTCGTGTGAACGCCCTTTCCCTTCCAGCGTTTGTAGTACTTTGCAATGCTCAGCGCGTTGTCGATCGCTGCGTGCACGTCAACCAGTTTTGCCTGCTGACTGGCAGGACGGCTGAATCCCACCAGCTCCTGCAACGTTCTTTGAATGCGAGTGAGCTGACCGTCAACAAGCGCGAGGCGTTCTTTTGTATAGTCGTCGACATCGCGGCGATTCAGCATTTGCACAATCGAACTGATCGATGCCAGCGGGTTGCCAACTTCGTGAGCAATCCCGGCGGCGAGCAGTCCGAAGGCCGCCTGCTTTTCCTGCTGGACGAGCAGCGCTTGTGACTGCTGAAGATCTTTCGTCCGCTCTTTGATGCGACGTTCCAGCAGTGCCTGGTTTTCCAGCAGCTCGTGATTCAAAACCGTCAAACGTTTTCCAGCCGTCTTCAATAACGCTGTCAGCGAGATAACGGCCCATGCTGCCCAACCAAGAAAGACCAGCGTGAGAATCATCTGAACCGCGTCGCCAGGACTTTGCCTCATCGTCACCAGTCCCAGAACACTATAACTAAGGGCGTGCAGGCCGAATGTTGCAAATGTCAGTGCCGGTGTATGTCGAATCGCGCACACCAGCAGCGACAGAAAGTAGTAAAAC
>CALFOL010000065.1 GCA_937919915.1 uncultured Planctomycetaceae bacterium | reverse complement strand
GCGACAACGGTTTCCGCGAAGGGACGGCCAAATGGCCGGAACATTACGCTGACGGACTGCCGCACGCCACGACAATCGGTATCGGCTGCCCGACCGGCGTGGTCTTCGGCACTGGAGCAAACTTCCCCGTGAAGTACCAGAAGGCATTCTACATCTGCGACTGGACATATGGCCGCCTGATGGCCGTCCACCTGACTCCCGACGGAGCCAGCTATTCCGGCACGTTCGAAAACTTCGTCGCGCCGAAATCGCTGCGAGGGGAAGGCGGACGGACGCCGTTGAACCTGACCGACGCTGTCATCGGTGCCGATGGTTCGATGTATTTCACGATCGGCGGCCGGGGGACTCAGGCAAGCCTCTTCCGTGTGAGCTACACCGGAAACGAAACCGCCAGCGCAGTTGCCGCTGAAGAGCTGAGCAACGAAACAGGTAGTGATGCACGTGACATTCGTCGCAAGCTGGAATCATTCAACGTTCAGCCTGATCCCGCGGCGGTCGAATTCACGTGGCCTCATCTCAGCAGTTCCGACCGCTATATCCGCTATGCCGCTCGCATGGCGATTGAACGCAATCCGCTTGCCGAATGGCAGGGGAAGGCTCTTGAAGAAAAGAACTCGCAAGCAGCAATCATGTCGCTTCTGTCGCTGGCTCGACTGGGCGATGCCGACACGCAACCGGCAATCGTGAAAGCGTTGACATCGATTTCCTCTGCTGAACTCACCGAAGAACAGACGCTGAACAAGCTGCGAGTCCTGCAGGTGTCGATCGCCCGCCAGGGAATTCCCACCGGTGCAACTGCGGAACAGATCATTGCCGACATCGGTCCGCTGTATCCTTCCACCAGCGCAACCGTGAATCGCGAACTCTGCCAAATCCTGATCTCTGTAAACGCGCCGAACGTCGTTGCCAAAACCGTCGCACTGTTGAAGGCTGCGGAGACTCTGGAAGAGCAACTCACGTACGTGGTGCATCTGCGAAACGTCAAAACGGGATGGAACCTCGATCTCCGCAGAACATATTTGTCATGGTGGAACGAAGGCCGCTCGTCTGAGCACCCGGAACGCGTTGTGCAGTGGTTCAAGGATGCGGGCATTGGTTTCAACAACGGTGCCAGCTTCAATAATTTTCTGGCACACGCTCACGAAGAGGCGAAGTTCACAATGTCGCCTGAAGAGATTATTGCACTCACCGATGTTCTGGCTGCGTACACAGCAAAGCAGGTTCAAAAGCCCGCACCTCCGTTGGATTCTCGCAAGCTGGTGAAAGAATGGACGACCGCTGATCTGCAACCGCTGCTGCCTGAAGTCAGTAAGGGACGCAATTTCGGACGAGGGAAAGACATTTTCTTTCAGGCACAGTGCAGCGCGTGTCATCGTTACGGCGACCAGGGCGGTTCGATCGGGCCGGACGTGACCGCAGTTGCGACGCGATTCAAACGCCAGGATATTCTGGAAGCCATGACCGAACCTTCCAAAGTTCTGTCCGAGCAGTACCGGAACATTGTGATCGAGACCACCGCCGGGAAAGTCATCATCGGTCGAATTGCGGATGAGAACTCCGACCAGATCGTCGTTCGTCCAAATCCGCTCGAACCCAAAACCGTCACGATCAAAACATCGGACATCGAATCGCGTGAGTTCTCTAAAGTATCTCCGATGCCGGCCGCGCTGCTTAACACGTTTACTCAGGAAGAAATTCTGGACCTGCTGGCATACCTGGAGTCGCTGGGTGATTCGAAGCACCCGAATTTCAAGTAGCAGGCTCATTCGCCGGAAGCTCAGATGGACCATGTTTCCGGAACATCCACCAACGTTTTTCATTGCTACAAACTATCAAGGAAACTGGCCGCAATATGTCAAAGAACATTTCCCGTCGTCGCCTTCTAAAATCTGCCGCCGCGGCGGGCGTTGGTTTGCCAATGATTCTTCCCTCGGGAATCCTGGCGGGACCTTCTTCCAACGAACGATTGAAATTTGCCTGCATCGGGATGGGTGGGCAGATGCGAGGCTATCTGGTTCCGGAACTCGGTAAGATCGACCAGCAGATTGTCGCCATCTGCGATGTTGATAAGCGGCAGCGAGACAGCGCCTTGAAAGCCCCGGGCCTGACCGAGGCCAGGACGTATCACGACTATCGAGAACTGCTTGATAAAGAGACGGAAGTGGACGCGGTGCTCATCGGTACGCCGGACCACTGGCACGTTCCCATCTGCCAGGCGGCATTGGAGGCTGGCAAACATGTTTATTGCGAGAAACCGCTGGCGCACAGCGTGGCGGAATGTCGCGCGTTGGAAAAACTGGCGACGAGCCATCCCAAACTTGCGACTCAGACAGGGAATCAGGGCTGTTCGACAGAGGGCTTTCGAAGAAGCTTCGAAGTGATTCAGTCCGGGCTGCTTGGCGATATTACCGAAGTTCATGTCTGGCATCCCGGTCACTCCTGGCCCAATGGTGTTGATCGCCCCGCCAAAAGTGACCCCGTTCCTGAAGGCCTCGACTGGAGGTTTTGGTTGGGTTCGGCTCCGGAACGTCCCTACAACAACGACATCTATCATCCCGGTAAATGGCGGGGCTGGTACGACTTTGGCGGAGGCTCCATTGCCGACTTCTGTTGCCACGGTTTTCAACTCGCGTACCGAGCACTCGAACTCGACGCACCCACTCGCATCGAAGCGACGGGTGAGGACATGGGACACGAATCGTTTCCAACGCGCTGTACCGTAACTTACGAATTCGCGGCGAAAGGGAAGCGAGGTCCGGTCAAGCTGATCTTTTACTCGGGTGACAAACACGTCCCACCAGACGACATCACGCGTGGCCCAGTCGGTTCGACGGGCTGTCTGGTCGTTGGAAGCGAAGGCACTCTTTCCGCAGGCCTTTGGAATACTGATTGCAATGTTCGGTTGAAAGGTGCCAACGACTTTCAGGGGGCCAATCAACCTGAGGTCGCCAGGATCGCGAAGACTCAACCAAGGATTGACACTGAGATTCTGAAGTGGGATCCAAAACTGGCTGCCAAGGGAGAACGCCCTCGCTGGAGTCGAGTCAACAACTCGCACATGTTTGAGTGGGTGCTGGCCTGTGCGGGTGATGCGAAGTCCTATTCGCCATTCGAAATTGGAGCCCGGATTACGGAAGTCGGAATGCTCGGAGTCTTGGCGCTACGGACGCAAAAGCCGATTCTCTGGGATGCGGAAAATCGCAAGGCGGTGGGGCTGCCCGAAGCCGATGCGATCATCGACCCTAAACCGTCCACAGACCATTTTCTACCGAGCTAACCACTGTCGACTTCAGTTAAGGAATTCTCTCATGAACCGCACAACAGTTGCCGTAGCGTTTGTTCTTCCACTTCTCACCCTTTGCAATGCTGCCATGGCTCAGAAGCTGACATCGGATATCCCGTACATCGAGAACGGTCACGGACGTCACGTCCTTGACATCTACACTCCAGAAACGCCGGCCGACGAAAAGCTGCCGGTGATGTTCTGGATTCACGGCGGCGGATGGCAGCAGGGTGACAAGAATGATGTGGGACTCAAACCGAAGGTGTTAGTCGACCGAGGATTCATCTTCGTTTCGACGAATTACCGCCTGCTTCCGGAAGCCAACATGGACGAACTGATCGGCGACGTCGCCAGTTCATTCGGCTGGGTACACCGAAACATCGCCAAACATGGCGGCGATCCCAACCGAATTTTCGTGGGCGGACATTCGGCCGGTGCTCAGCTGGCCGCGTTGATCTGCACCGACGATCGCTATCTGAAGAAAGAAGGCGTGTCGTTCAAGGTGCTGAAAGGCTGCATCCCGGTGGACGGAGACACTTACGATATCCCCAGGATCATTATGACGGCCGAACATCGCCAAACGTTGTACGGCGGCAAGATGTATACCTACGGTCATCGCCAAAAGTTCGGCAACGATCCGGAAAAGCATGACGACTTTTCCGCAGTGACGCACGTCGAAAAGGGAAAGAACATTCCTCCGTTCCTGCTGCTGTACTTCCCCGGAAATCCAGACACGAGAGCTCAGGCACAACGCCTTGAGAGCGTATTACAGGCCGCGGACATTCCAGCTCGAGCGTTCGGCAAAGGCGACAGTAACCACAGCCGCCTGAACAACGACCTCGGCAAACCCGACGACGCCGCGACGCAGGAACTTTATAAGTTCCTTGATCCGCTGGTCAGTGTGGCTCAGTAACGATCCTGAACCGCTACCCCGAACCTGTACGATCTCACATTGGGTCTTAGGTCCACAAATCATGGCAACAGAATCATTATCTTGTGATTCATGATTCTGTGATCTGTCCCATTCCTAAAGCCAACTTCAATTCAAGCTGACCAAAGGCGAGGGATTCCATATTCGGTGTGACCCTTGTGGTCTCTTCCCAGGTGATCGCGTCTGCTGAGACCAGCAGGCGTCCCCGATAGAGGGACCCAACGAAAATGCCGTTGCCGAATACGGCTCGGGTGGGTGCGTTGGTGTTGGGATGGCGCTGCCAGTTGGTTCCGTCATGCGAGGTGTAGGTCGCGCCGAGTCCCACGCCGACAAATTGTTTGCCGTTCCACAGCATGGCGTTGATGTGTTCACCTTCTTCGCCGACCTGGCGATGTTCCCAGGCCAGGCCGTCGCGGCTGGACATGCACATGCCGTGCAGGCCGCCTGCGGCAAACACATCATTGCCGAAGGCGACGTCGATGCAGGTGTCCACAGGTTTTGCGTCCGGCGTGTCCTCCCAGGTCAGGCCATCGGTGGTGACCGAACGGCGGCCATAGTCGCCCACACCGAGGATCATGCCGTTGCCCATGGCATAACGTCGCAATGTGTGTTTGCCGGTGATGCTTTTCGGTTCGGACCAGTTGATTCCGTCGGGCGATGTCAGAGCGAACAATTCTCCGTCGCCGCCGACCGCATGGAACTGATCCTTGAAATGAAACAGGCCGCGGATGTATTTCGAATACTTCGCATCGAATTCTGAATCCTTCCAGGTGGTACCGTCGGTACTGGTTGTAAATGTATTCCGTCCGCCGTAGCGCGCACTCGTGACAGCGCGGCCACTGGCAATGCAGGTGGAATTGAACACTTCGCCGTCCTTGCCGGTGCGCACTGCTTTCCAAAGTTTGCCGTCGGTCGACAGCAGGCAGGTGCCGTTTTCTCCGGCTGCCAGAAAGGTGTTTGTCATGGGATTATATCCGTGAGCCGCAAGGGCAAGTTCATAGGCCGGACAAAGCGGAGCGCTGCGATTGAGCCACGATAGTGGCGGCAGCACGTAGCCCCTTGTTCGAGGCCTGCTGTCGCCCCATTCCGGGCTTTTTGTGATTTCCGCGAACCTAAGGTTCATACCCACGGCTACATGCTGCCACTGTTTCGCAGTTGAATCGCAAAAAAATAGTTCAGATTGCGGATCGACTAATTTGTCTCACCTTTTTCAGATCAGACACAGTGCTGCATATTTGACGATGATCCAAAAACATGGTGTCCGAACAGTCTGCTAAACCAACCCCGGCAGGCGGCCATTGTAGGCGGCCTTTTCGGATGTGAGGCTGTTGCCGAATGGGCCGTTGACGCCCATTCGATCCAGCATTTCAACATACAGGTTCGCGACGGGAGTTTCTGGTTGGAACGCGAGATGTCGACCGGTCTTGAGCGTTCCACCGGCGTTGCCCACCAGCAGATTCGGGTAGTCTCGACGACCATGTCCGCCGTCGCTCATGTAGGACGTATACAGGATCATGCAGTTGTCCAGCAACGTGCTGCCGCCTTCGTCGATAGCCGCCATCTTCTGGACCATTTCCGCGAACAGCATCGTGTACCAGGCGTGAATCTGCCGACAGCCTTCGCGAGAAATTGGGTCTGCATCCTTGATGTTGCCGGCGTTGCCCTGATGTTCCAGGGTATGAGCATGATGCTCGTAGCCGACTGTCACCACGCCGGGGAACAGGGCTCCATCGGAGCCCAGGCCCAATGTGCAGACTCGGGTTGTATCTGTCTGGAATGCCAGAACCATCAGGTCCGACATCAGGCGGATGTATTCACCGTGGATCTCGGGATTCTGCCCAACGGCATGCATCATCTTTTCGCCTTCGCTGCGGGTTTCCGGCAGCTTGTTCGGATGATGAAGATCCGACGGGCCCGGATCATCCCTGTCCAGCATCTCCAGCCGAAGTCGGGCTTCCGCGCGATCAAGTCGTGTTTCAATGTCGCGCACCGAGTAGAGGTACTGTTCAAGCTTCTGCTGGTCTTCACGTCCGAGTTTCTCTTTCAACGAACGCGCTTCGTTGAGCACCAGGTCCAGCACTGACCGGTCGTAAGTTTTTGCGGAATCGGCGGGCAATGCCGCTGGCGAGCTCTGGTGAGAGGCGCGACGATCCCAGTTGGGGACGATCGCCGGCCGATTGCGAAACATACGGTCGAACGCGAGGCGCGGATTGCCTTCGTAAGGAATCGGAATGCCGCCTTCGCGGAAATTGTATCGCGTTTCGTGGTTGCCAAGTCCGAGCTCCATCGACGGAAGAAAGCTGGCATCGCCCACATGTTTGGCGGCAACCTGATCGACGGAAACTCCGGTAAAGATCTTGCCGTTTTCCTTCTTTACTTTGTCCTGGCAGGTGAGATGCACAAACGCGCAATGTTCGTGAGCGTTGACTCCTTCTGCATGGCCGTGCTGTCCGAGTCCCGAGACTACCAGCAGCTGATCCTTGAGCGATTCGAGCGGCCGGAGAATCGAAGGCAGTTTGCCGAGTGCGCCTTCCGTTTCCGGCTTCCATGATTCGATAACCGTTCCGCCGGTAACCGTAAAGATCCCCATTCGCAGTGGCGGTCGAGTCACAGACGCCGCAGCGAATGCCTGGCGAGGCAGGGACGAGTCCAGGAACGGCAGTGCCAGCGTGGCCCCGACGCTTCGAAGAAACGTCCGACGGCCTGGAGCGGGGCGGTGATGGTTCGATTCAGCTTGCATAGTGATTCCTCAAATCTGCTATCGACACTTTATACTCTACGGGTTCGGCGAAGACACTCGCTGGTTCTGAAATGGCAGGCTCAGAGCGATGCCGGCGGCAATATCCGCAAAGCGATACCCGCCGGGTTCGGTGCCCTCGGCGATCCGGGCAATCACCAGTTCGTCATAGAATTCTGCTTCTCGTCCCAGAGCGTACACCAAAAGCTGGCGGATGAAGTTCTTAATCAACACGTCTTCACGGCTCCGAATGACCGCTCGCAACTCATCGACTCCCCGGAAAGTCTGGCCCGAAGGAAGAGTTCCCACATTGTCGACCGGCTTATCCCCAACCGTTTCCCGCCAACCGCCGATCGCATCGTAATTTTCGAGGGCAAAGCCGAACGGATCCATTTTCTTATGACACCCCGCACAAGCCTCGTCCCGGGCATGCTGAGCAAGCCGCTCGCGGAATGTGGTTGTCTCCGGCGCTGCTTCTTTCGCCTCCTGCTTCTTATCTTCCAGTGATCCGGCGTTCTCCGGCGGTGGCGAGGGAGGAGTGCCGAAAAGTACGTCCAGCATCCATGTGCCGCGCGCGGTGGGTTTGGTGCGGTCCGTGTGCGAAGTGGCGGTCAGCAGGCCAGCCATCCCCAGCAATCCGCCACGATGGTATTCAGGTCGCAGAGCAACACGCTGCATCTGATTGCCGCTGACGTCGGGAATGCCATAGTGCTTCGCGAGCAATTCGTTGACGAAGGTGTAGTCGCTGTTAATCAGTTCTCGCAGGCTGCGGTTTTCCTTGCGTAGATGATCGAAGAACGTGAACACCTCATCGTGCATCGCACGTTTCAGATCACCCGTGTAGGTGGGAAAGATATTCTGTTGCGGCAGGGCGCGATCGAGCTTCCGCAGCTTCAGCCACTGGCTGCCAAAGTTCTCCGTCAGCGCGCGGGCCTTGTCATGAGTCAGCAGGCGGGCGACCTGAGCCTTCAGGACCTCGGGGTCACTCAATTCGCCGCGGTCGGCACATTCGCGTAACTCGCGATCCGGCATGCTGGACCACAGGAAGTAAGACAGACGCACCGCCAGTTCGTGGTCGGAGACTCGTCGGTAAGTCTGTCCCGGCTGATCAGCTTCGCGTTGCTGTTCAATCCGATAGAAGAAGTGCGGCGAAGCGAGAATCGGCTTCATCGCTTTGGTCAGCGCAATTCGAAAGTCGTTATCCTTTGCAAAGGCCGCGTCGAAGACCGGGAGTAGTCGCGTCCATTCCACTTCATCCACTGGACGTCGGTAGGCATCCGCGATGAATTTTTCCAGCACCTGAGCCGCCGCATCGTGAGCGGTAATGCCCTTTGCTTCATCAGGCTGCACGAAAAAGATGCGGTCTCGTTCGCGACCTTCATTCAACAATCGCTCAAGTGAAATTTCGGCGGCGTGAAAGTACTTTTCCAGCAGTCCGGGATCGATGGTCATGGAACCCGCAAGGTTGGTGAATCCCTCCACCGGCCGCTCTTCGGGAATGCCCGCCTGCGATGCCGGGTCCTGCCAGCCGAGACCCAACAAATCCTGAACCGTGCGTTTGTATTCGTCGCGACTGAGTTGCCGCAGGACTGTGGGCCCGGGATCAAGGAACAGCGGGTTATTCGGATCCGGGGTTTCGATCTGTTCGGTGATCCAACGGATCAGCCGTTTCCGTTCTTCTTCCGAAGGTTGCGTTTCGCTGTTCGGCGGCATGTTGCCAAAGCTCAGTGCCTCGCGCACCTTTCTCCAATGCTCTCCGTTCGTGCGTAAACTCAATTCGTCCGCGAAGCCTTCGAACGATACGCCGCCTGACTTCTCTTCCCCGTCGTGGCAGTTGAAGCAGAACGTTTCAATGATTGGAAAAATCTCCACGCGATATGTATCAGCAATGTGTCCAGCCCGCGCATGCAGCGACAGGGCAAACACCAGGAGTGCTGCGAGGAGTGCTGTTGATCTTGTTCCCGTTTGGCTCATCAGGTTCCCGGCAAGTGACAAATTAATGCGGTCCTCCTGCTCTACTACTTCCGCAACCGAAAGCAGCGAACATATCCAGCCATAGTTTACCCCAGACCGAAGCCGCTGAGAATTGTGTTATGTTGTAAACGGCTTGCGGTAAGCCCCCGCCCACAAATAAACGCACATATCAGTGACA
>CALFOL010000064.1 GCA_937919915.1 uncultured Planctomycetaceae bacterium | reverse complement strand
CAGAGCAAGGCTACCATGGCACATTTCGTGGGCCTCGGCCTTTTTTCAGTTTTCAGTTCAATCCACGGGCGATCACTCTCAGTCTTTAATACCAGTCGTCGCTATTCCGTCAGCTCTGCCAACCCAACTCGCAGGCAGTGCTTCAGCAGCCCACACGCCGTACACTTCGGACGTCGAGCGATGCATGTTGCTCGACCGTGATAGATGATGCGGTGTGAGTACTCGATCCATTCTGATTTCGGCAGAATCTCAATCAGGTCGCGTTCGATGATGTCGGGATTCTGTGAACTCGTCAGCCCCAGCAGGTTAGAGATCCGGCGGACGTGCGTGTCCACCACAACGCCGGATGGAATTCCGTACCATGTTCCCAGCACAACGCTGGCTGTCTTTCGCCCCACACCCGGCAGCGTCACCATGCTCTCGATCGCCAGTGGGATCTTGCCGTCAAATTCGTCTACCAACATCGTGGCCATCGCTCGGATGTTCTTCGCCTTGTTTCGAAAAAAGCCCAAAGGGTGCACGATGGCTTCCACATCACTTTGCTTCGAATTCTTCAACGCTTCAGCATCGGGATACTTCTCAAATAGCTCAGGTGTCGATTGATTGACACGTTCGTCCGTGCACTGTGCGGAGAGAATGGTGGCGACCAACAACTGAAAGGCGGAATGATGATGCAGTGCGCATTCCGCAACCGGGAACAGCTTCTTCAGTTGCCGAACCACTGATCGAGCACGCTTTTTCCTGTCATCAACGAGGTTTGTCTGTTTGTTCGTTGTGGAGTTGTTAGTTTTCTTTTTCGCCATGATCAGATTTCTGGTGCGAAGGTGAATTCGAGTCACACAGTGTAACGCGGCAGTCGTGACTGTCCCTGATTGTATTCGTCCTCCGGATCCGCTGGTGAGAAAACCCATTGTCAGGAAAGGCGAACTCAAGCACTCCATAGCCGCAGAAAAGCAAGCGCCGAGCATCTCTTTGGTCAACATCGTTCTTCGGTCTGAATCCAAATCATTCGTACCTCTGTCTTCCGTAATCACGCGGGCGATTTGCAGCTCCGTCCCCAGCAGGTCGTTGACCGAATGGACCAATTCGCGGCGACTGATCCGCCGATAACAATCTGACTTGCTTTCAGCCTGATGCCTGGCGACAGCGTATTACGCTGGTTTGTGGCCCTGGGGCAAGCGTTTCGATTGAAGAAAGTCTGTTCCCTTGAGCGACCACCGGTGACAACAATAAGTAGACTGCTCTAACCATTTCAAGATGGGCCGGTTCTCCTCGGTGGTCGGTTATTCCGCGTCTCTGAGAGGCAAATTCACCGCGCTGGGTCGAGTGCCTGGGAGAGTTTCTCTGCGAGTCGACGAATTATTCTTGCAAGAGAATTGACTGATTAACCCGATGCCAACAGCGAGACACGCCGGGAATCGCTGCGCCGTTGAATTAAACCAACGGACCTATACGACATCACGCTCGTGCGGTTTGTTTTCGTGCGGTCGCAAGACGGCGGACTCGCGGCTGTGGCCGCAGAATACTGGAGACGTCATGGGAGTGCAGTTTATCCGGATTCCGGGCTTCGGTACCAGGCTTAGATTTGATCGAGGATCTCGCCGATGCTGCTGAAGATCACGTAGTCGTCGTCAGCCGGTAAATTCAGCAGAGAAAACGGTACCGCTGTGTCGCTGCGATTTGCATCGAGATCCACTGTCAATGCGGTGTTGGATGTGATTGACGTAACGATCAGCTGCTGCCCAAACGGATCGACAATCACGCTGCCAACCTGTAACTCTGTCGTGAACAACGTCCCGGTTCCCTGCACCAGGTTGCTGTTTACCGTGAGATTGCTTGTGCCACTTAACGACGTCAACGGAGACCGCACGACCGGCGTGTTCTGCAGCAGCCCCTGTTGTCCGGTGACCAGGGTAAGGTCGATCGTATCAATGTTCTGGTTGATGAAACGCAGGACGTCGATGCCGCCGGCGATCACGCGTCCAAAGACTGTGTGTTTGTTCGCGTCCAGACCGGAATTGTCACCCAAATTGAAGAACCAGCCACTGGTGCCACTGTTGGGGCCAGCACCGGTGAGTGCCATCGATAACGTCCCGTCAATATTGGAGTTGCTGGCGTCATCGAACTCACCGGCAATGGCCGCCCTGGCAACCACTGGCGACACCACGCTATTGCTGACGGTGAATCCGCCGCCCTGCACGACAAAACCTGGCGGCGAACGATGAGCCAGCAGGTTGTTGTAACTGCCATCATTCACGTAGGACAGAAAGTTTGCGACCGTGTTCGGCGCGTCCGTGTCCAGAAGTTCCACGTCGAAGAATTCGTTGGTCCCGTCCTGATTGAAATCCTGATTGACTCCGAAGCGAATCACGGTACCGACGGCAAGGTGCACCAAAAACTGCTCAGAAATTTGCTCCACACTTTCGTTCGGTTCAATCGCGCGAACCTGGAATACGTTCAGGCCATTATTTGCGGCGGTGTTTGTCAGAGGAATATCGAACGAATAGCTGCCGTCTGTTGCTGCCACTGCAGACTGTTCGTCGAATCTCCCATCGCCATCACTTTCAATCTGCACGGTTACACCAGGCAAAGTAAACCCGCTGACTGTGAAGGAATTATCGCGAGTGACCCTGGCAAGCAGAGTTTCGACCGAGACGTTCGAAGAGATGTCCGTCGTCAAATTCAGGACGTCGTCGTTAGTTACGGCAATTGTTGTGGTCACATCAGGACGGCCCGGTGCCTGAGCCGTGATGACAACGTTCGGGTTGTCCCGTAACAAAAAGTCATCGACTACTCCCAACGTCACCGTCGCGACAGCCTGCCCCACAGCAAAAGCGACTGTGCCGGGACCGGTAATCGAACTGTTGAAAAAGTTAAGAGCGATCGTTTCTGCGGCTGCTACTGAGTTCCGAGTAATCGTGAGTGTTGTGGTTCCTGCGTTTTCAGCGACCGTGGAGCTGGCTGGGACAAGTGTGAGCGTAGCGATGTCGTCGTCAGTCACGGTGACGGTAGCGGCAGAACTGACGAAACCTGACGCAGAGGCGGTGATGGTCGCTACCAGCCCTGTGGCATCCACTAACTGGTTGTCCTGAACGTCAAAGGCAAACGTCGCAGACTGCTGCCCCGCCGGGATCGTCACGGTTGATGTGGGCAGGACAATGCGGCCATCGCCGGTTGCAGCCAGCTGCACAATCAGATCTGTTGTGGGCGAAGCAATGTTTCGGCTGATGCTGGCTGTTATTGCTCCGGCACCAGCATTTTCTTCCACATTCGGACCGGATGTAAACGTCAGTGTAAGAGCTCCGACGTCGTTGTCCGTCACAAAGATAGACGACTCACCGTTCGTAAAACCTGTCGCAGTGGCAATGACTCCGACAGTCACGTCGCCGTCAACGGTCTGATTGTCGCTGCCACTGACAGCAATTGCAGCAGACGCAGAGCCCGCGGGGATAGTCAGCGTGTTTGAAGAAAACTGAAATCGCGATACATCATCAGCGGTCAGCGAAACGGTGAGTGCGGAAGTTGTCACTGTGTTCCGCGTGATCCGGAGCTGGGTTGTTCCATCTTCCGAGATCGATGGGGCATCAAATGCGGCTGTCAGCCTCGCAATGTCGTTGTCCTGCAGCGTCAGCTGCAACTGGCCAGGTGCGGCATTCGCACTTGTAGCTTCCAGCGTGACGACGAGATCGCTGGCTTCGACAGTTTGGTTCGGTACCGTTGTCGCTGTGAAGTCCTGTTCTGACTGTCCAGCCGGGATTGTGACTGTCGCGGGAACCTGCAGCCGCGCGTTGTCGGATGACGTCAGATTCAGTGTCAGTGCACCGGTCGTATCGCCATTCCTCGCAGCTGTGACGGTAATGACCGTTGGGCCACCGGTTGTTGTCGAAGTGCCGGTGTCCTCGATGAACGTTGCACTGGCGGCCGTCAGAGTCAACGTCTGCACTTCGTCGTCCGTCACCGTGATGACCACAGTGGCGTCACTGAGATCGGTGGCGGAAGCTCTGACAGTCACAGCCGTATTGCCGTCAATGGCGGAATCATTTATTGCATTGATCGCAACATTGGCGGACGTCTGTCCTGCCAGGATCGTCACACTGGTTTGCGCCAGTGAGAGCTTGCTTTGACCGACTGGTGTCGTTGAAAGTGTCACCACCAGGTCAGCTGCCGTATCGGCAGCGCTGCGGGTGATCGTTAGAGTTGCTGCGGAGTCCCCGGCGGCTTCTGAAAACGTCGCGTTGTTTACGGACAGTGACAACTGACCGCTGGCACTCGCGCTGGCAGCCTGTACAGCGGCTTCGCCTGCCGCAATGGCTCCGGTGGTGGTGTTCGTGATGCGTGTGGAAATCGTCGCAGCGTTGGCGACAGATCCGGAGAAGCTGCGGCGCTTCAGGCCATTAAACACCACACTGCCTGCTGCTTGGATGTTGTCGCCACCCCTGCCGCCTACAGCCCGCATGCGATCAGCGAACCGTGAGGTTCCCTGAATGAGGATATTGTCCACCCCCCCACCACCCGATAGACGGCTTTTGTCTCCGACCTGAATGCTGTCGAGATGAATGACGTCCTGCCCTGATTGTCCACTGATGCTCAGGTCGTCAACGATCGTTGAGTTTCGAATGATGATGTCGTCGTCGCCGGCCCAGCCGAAAACATTGGTATCACGTTCGACACGCGACGCATCGATCATGATGTCATCGTTGCCGAAACCGCCCCATAACATCAGACTGCGACCGACATTCGCCGCTGATACAACAAGCAGGTCGTTGCCGGCACCACCGTCGACAAACAGATCTCTGCCAACCGTGACACCATTGATAACGAACGTGTCATTGCCTGCAGACAACGAAGCAAACACAGAACGCGAAAGACTGGCCGTATTTGTCGCCAGAACGAAGTCGTTAGTGCCGCCGTTTACCGTTGTTCCATTGACACCACGGACGACAACATTCCCCGCGTCGACAAGAACCTGAACAGAGTTGTCAGCGGCGTCTCCATTGATAAACGCACTCTGTCCCAGAAACTGAGCCGTCACGTTACCAGCCAACAATGTGCGATCTTCAAGCTGTTCCAGTGAAGCAGCGGCGAATGTCCGACGCGCGGCCAGCCGACTTCTGGAACGGAGACGCGATCGTGATTGGCAGTTTTGAAACAGTGTGCGAAAGTTCATCTGAGTTAGGCTTTCCGTTGTCGTCCCGCTATTAAGCGATCTGTGTCCGATGTGAAATGCTGAGAAAGCGGGGATTCGTCACCAGTGTCGACGCAAATCGCAGCGAAATCTAACCTCGTTAAGAAGTTTAGAGGAAGTTTGCCTATTGCGTATTCTGGGTAAGATACGTGTAGTTACAGGACGAAGTGAAGCGTTCACGCCGATTAATCCCGTTGCAACGTCCGGTCTGGTCGTTCGGAAAGGACCGAGGATCGAAAAGAGCCTCGAATCCCTATTTCCGGCAATGCGCTACCGAGCATCAGCCGTCTGCACGCGCTGATTTTCTGGCTCCATCTGGTACTTCAGAACCCCAGACAGAATGTCGTAGCGGATCAGATTCAGGCAGGGGACCAGGACCAGTGTCAGAACCGTGGCGAACAGCAGCCCGAACGTTAACGTGACCGCCATCGGAATCAGAAACTTCGCCTGAAAACTGGTTTCGAACATCAGCGGAATCAACCCGGAGGCCGTTGTCAGTGTCGTTAGCAGAATGGCTCGCAAACGCTTCTTGGCGCCATCGATGGATGCATCCATATGGGACAAGCCGTCTGCGACTCGGCGGTTAATGAAGTCAACCAGTACCAGAGAGTCGTTCACCAGAATTCCCGCCAGTGCGACCAGTCCAATCCAGCTGAGAATCGTAAACGTCTCGCCAGTCAGCCAGTGCCCCAGGACGGCGCCCAGAAAGCCAAACGGAATCGCTGCCATCACCACGACAGGTTGAGTGTACGACCGGAACAGGCCGGCCAGCATTCCGTAGATGATCAGGAGAGCGACCGGAAAGGCCATCCGCAGCGACGAGAAGCTCTTCCGCATTTCCTCCGCCTGTCCCAGATATTGTATGTCGATCCCCGGATAACGCGGCACGATCTCGGCTGTCGCTTTTTCCCGGATCTTTTCAATCACGCTCGACGTGCTGGGCACAACAGCATCGTCTACTGCTCCCAGAACTTTGGCCGAACGTGTCTGCTGATACCGCGTGATCGTCGAATAGCCTACGCCAACCTCAATGTCTGCGACTTCCGAAATCGGCATCCACTTTCTGTCCCCGGTCATCATGCTGCTGACCGGTATCCACATCGACTCGACATTCCAGGTGCTTTCACGGAAGGCTTCCGGGTACCGCACCATGACTCGGACATCTTCGCGATTACGGCTAATCCGCCGCGCCTCCTGACCAAACAACGCGCCGCGGACATGCAGGCCAAGGGCCGCGGATGTCACACCACTGGCGGCCGCGGAATCTCGCAGACGAAGTCGAAGTTCCTTCTTTCCGATGTCCAGGTTGTCGTCCAGGTCATAGACGCCAGCCAACCCACCAGCGATTTCCTTGAATTCGCTCACCACTCGCGGCAGGTCCGCGTCGTCGACGCCGGAAATACTGATTTCGATATCGTTACCGCCAGGACCACCATTCATCGCTTCCCAGCGGACACTGTTGATTCCTTTCATCTGCGTTTCCGAAAACTCACGCAGTGCGGACACCAGAACTTTGCTGGATCGGCTGCGTTCATCGGCCGGGCAGATTTCGACGATCAGTTGTCCAAGGTGACTTTGATCGTCAAAGCCAACCGATCCGGCTCCGGTGACGTCGTATTGCCGCCCGGCAATCGTCTGCACATTCACAATCTCCGGGAATCGCTGTTTATCAACAATGTAGTCCGTCAGCCGCTGCATTTCGCCCTGCAGACGTTCTGTTGACGTACCGATTGGCATTTCCAATGCACAGATCAGGCTTTCGCTGTCCATATCCTGAATGAATTGTGACTTCACGATGCCACCCGCCAGCATTCCGCCAGCAACAATGCACCCGCCGACAACAACCGACACCGTGACATACCGCCAACGCAGACATAACACCAGCAGCCTTTCGTACGGCCCCAGCAAAAACCGTTTCATCAATCGGTCTTTGACACCGGCGATGCCAGTGACGCCTAGCTCCTGCCCACAGTCTGATATCTTCTTCTTTACGGGCGGCAGATGTCGCAGATGCGCTGGCAGAATCACCAGGGCTTCCACCAAAGAGATCGACAGCGCGGCGATGACAACCAACGGCAGCTGCGCCATGAAGTCACCGATCTGCCCTTGAATAAAGAACAGGGGAGCAAATGCACCGATCGTGGTCATGACGGCGACAATCACCGGCCACATCACTTCTTCCGCGCCTTCGACCGCCGCCTGCATGGCTGGCATCCCTTCTTCGACTTTACGGTAGATGTTTTCGCCGATTACGATCGCATCGTCGACAATGATCCCCAACACAATGATCAGGCCAAACATGGACAGCAGATTCACGGTGGCACCAACCATCCACATCACCGCAAACGTTCCCATGAAAGAAACCACCAGTCCGACCGCCGACCAGAATGCGACGCGCCAATTCAGAAACAGGTTCAGTGAAATCAGAACCAGCAACAGCCCCCAGCCGCCGTTGCGCGTCATCAGTTCCAGTCGTCCTTCCACGAATCGAGCAATGTCGGTATGCAGTCGAAATGAATACTGAGCTGGAAATGGTTCATTGATCGCGGTTTGGTAAATGGCATACAGGTTGGGTCGACCAAACACAGACAGGAACGTCGACCATCCCTGTGATGGACCGGTGTACTCTTTACCACTGCGAGCGGCAACGTAGGTCTTAACTGCCGCGGAGATCTGCACGGCGTCTTCGTTGTCCGCCTTAAAGATCACGCAATTGACCGAAGACTTGCCATTGAACAACGATTCCAGGTCGGAATCCACAAAGCCGTCAGACATTTCCGCAACGTCACGTAATCGAATTCGCGTTCCGTTCGATAGTGAACGCACGACGATGTTCTCAAGATCCGTCGCCTGCTGCTGTTCACCCAGCGTCCGCACCGCGATGCTGTCTCGATCGCCTTTCAGCTGACCGCCACTGATGTCGAGATTCTCCGCGCGTATCGCCGCGGCGATTTCGTCGAACGTAATATTGTATTCCAGCAATTTGTCAGGGCGTACATCGATGTAGATCTCGTCGTCGCGGATTCCGTTCAGTTCCACACGACTGACTCCAGGAAGATTCAGCAACTCGTCGCGGAACGCCTGAGCCGTTTGTTTTAACGAGGATTCGTTTTCGTCGCCGTAAATCGCGATGGAAATCACCGGAAGCCGCGGCTCCACTTTTCGCAGGCTGATTTTTTCGACGCCTTCCGGCATGTCCTGAATGGAATCCACTTCGTTGCGGATTTCCTGCAGCATAACGTCCACATCATCCACTGACTGAGACAGCGTCAGAGTGGTAAAGCTGATGCCTTCCGCAACCTGCGATTCGATCTTCTCGATGCCTTCCAGCCCACGCAGTGCTTCTTCGACTTTGATCGTGACGGCTTTTTCGATGTCTTCCGGTTGAACTCCAGGATAGACGGCCGACACCATCAGTTTGTCCGGTCGAGATTCCGGAAACATCTCACGCTGCAACGTAATCGCAAAGATCACGCCAGCGACTAGAATCACCAGCATCAGCATGTTTACGAGAACAGCATTGCGAACACTAAAGGACGGAATAGACATCAAAACTGCCTGAAAAATTTCGCCTGACGAATACCGCAGACTTTGGTCAATTGCTTCGCGAATATGCCTGTTGAGCAGCACGGCGATCGCTGTGTCTTACAGCGAATTACACTGACTTGCCCATTACCCCTGTCTATTCTTTACCGGAATCGCATTTCATGGAAACCGATTTCTTTGCAAAGCCAGGCTTTTCGTCGTCAAAGCCGGCTGTTTTCTGAGTCTTGTCATCCTGATCGCCAGGAAGCTCATCAAAGACCTGAAGGGATAATACACCGTGTCAACAGATTTCGTACCAATGACAACCGCCCAGAATCAGCCACAAACGGAAAGACTCCGAAATCAAGAGCA
>CALFOL010000063.1 GCA_937919915.1 uncultured Planctomycetaceae bacterium | reverse complement strand
CCTGCGTCTCGCCCGAAAAATCCATTAGGTCGGGAGCCGACGTTTGCAGCCTGGCCGCCATTTCGTACGCGGCCATGCGAGTCGCAATTTCCGGATCCCCAACCGTCCCCAGCCTTTGTGCGTTGAGCTTATTGACGAGTGCGAACGTATCCTGCTGCAGCCGATCGCTGAATTGTTTGGGTGTTGAAATATTCAGGATCGGCTCGTTGCCGTTGCGAAACTCTACACCCGTGTGAACTGTCGGCAAAAAACCGCTTGACCATAACGATGTTCCACCACTCACACCCGCACCAGTGCTCATGACGACGAAGGCGGGCAGGTTCTGTGCCTCGTTGCCGAGTCCATAAATCGTCCATGAACCCAGGGATGGCCGACCTGGTTGTGAGAAACCCGTGTTAAACAGCATCTGCGCCGGTGCGTGATTGAATTGATCAGTGGTGACCGAATTCACGAAGCAGATTTCATCTACGACCTCACCCAGTTCGCTCATGGGCGAACCCAGCACAGCGCCGGATTCACCGTATTGGTCAAACGAAAACTGCGGCCCCAGCACCGCGGCATCGGGCTGAATGAACGCGTAGCGCTGATCGCCGATCACAGATTTCGGTAACGGCTTGCCCTCCAGCTTAGTAAGCGTCGGCTTTGGCGTGAACAATTCCAGCTGACTGGGAGCCCCCGCCATAAATAAATGAATCACCGCTTTGGCTCGCGGTTGAAAATGCGGTCCGCGGGCTGCCAATGGAGCCGCAGTGGAGGCTGATACGGTTGTCAGAGAATTCGTCAGCAGTCCTGCCGCGGCGATCTTACCGAGACCGATTCCGCATTCAGACAGGAAGTATCGACGCGACGCATCAACGCCGCAGCCTGGGAGAGTTTGTTGTAAGCGGTGACTCATGATTGGTTCCCGCCGGCTGGAAGCCCGGCTTCATCGTTTAGTTCTTTGTGATCGATTCATCAAGGCACAACAACGCTCGAGCGACAGCGGTCCAGTCCGGGTGTTGCGTGTGGAATTCAACCAGTAATTCAAGTTCCGAAGCTGTTGGACTCCTGGTCAGCAACCGTCGAAAGCCGGCGGATATTTTTGTGCCAGCGTCGCCTTCCACGGCCGCCATGCGCTGGCCAAATGCTTCTGCGATTTCCAGAAACATTGGGTCGTTCATAAGCGTCAAGGCCTGCAACGGAGTGTTTGAAGTATCGCGTCTGGCAACGCACGCTTCTCCCGATGTCGCGTCGAACGTCGTAAACATAGCAAACGGCGCAGTCCGTTTTTGGTACGTGTAAACGCTGCGGCGAAAACGGTCCACGCCTTCACTGGCGGTCCAGGTAGACTTCGAATAGTTCGCGGCAACGGCAGCAGCGGGTTGTGTTGGACGGACGGGCGGACCAAACATCTTTTCATGCAACAGATCGGCAACTGCGAGCGATGCGTCGCGGATGATTTCCGCTTCCAGCCGCGTCCGTGGGAAACGCTGCAACAGCCGGCGTGCCAACGGATGGTCGTCATGCTTCGGAACGTCAGACGCCTGTTTGTACGTGTTGCTGGTCACGATCAACCGATGCAGTGCTTTCACCGACCACTGACTGTCCATGAAGTCGACGGCGAGGTAATCGAGCAGTTCCGGATGCGATGGCGATTCACCCTGCATGCCAAAGTCGTCCAGCGTACTGACGATGCCTGTGCCAAAGAAGGCTGCCCACTGTCGATTCGCGACGACTCGCGCAGTCAACGGGTTCTCACGCGATACCAGCCACCGCGCGAAGTCCAGGCGGTTGCCTGGCGGTGTCTGCCCTTCGCGAAGCAATTGTTCCGGGACGTGTGGCGTCACTTGTTCTTTCGGTTGAGTGTATTCGCCGCGATGATGTCGATGCGTTGGTCGCTGATGGTCGTCGGGGCGTTCACGCATCACCAAGGTGGGTGTGCCAGGATTGGTTTGGCGAAGATCGACAAGCCTGGTGGCGACATCGGCAAGGGCTGGCTCGTGCATCAGAAATGCTTCACGCACCGACAGGTCAGCCAACGCCGCTTCAACCGTGAGAGCTGCAAGTGGAGCCTGCAGCAAAGATGCCTTCACTTGCTGCGGCACATCGGTGACGCTGAGTCTGAACTTGCCCAGCGAACTTCCATAGTGTCGGCCAAAGTCCATATTCAGCGTGAAGGAGGTGCCTGCCGCGATCGGTTCGGCCAGATTAAACACGGCGACGTGCCGATGCCCCGGCCGTTTGTTAACAGACCAGCCGGTTTGATAATCATCATCCGTCGCTAAATCTGCCGCAACACGATTGTTTCCGAAGGCGTTTTTTGCATAGGTCTCGGACGCACCACCGAATTTGACACTCGCGTTCGACCCGGCCAGCTGAATGCGAAATTCCGTGAGGTAAAAGTCGCCGATCGGACCTTCGTAATAGGTCATGCCCGGACCATGAGCGGGTAGCCGTTCGTCGGGAAGAGCTTCGAGCCGAATGGAAGTGATCTGTGTTTCGCTGGCCGGAAACTGCAGCGTATACAGATCGTGTTTCGATGTATCACCGGCAGAAAAGATGACGCCGTGAGCTTCCTGAGTCAGGTACGGCAGGTTGGTTCTCATGGTGTGTGGCGTGATGGTTCTCCACGCCTGAATGTTCGGTCGCTCGGCTTCCCACCATTTGGCGAAAGCTTCGTCGAACGTCTGGGCGGCCGCTGGTTTCTCGACTTTCTGTGGCCAGTGCGTCGGCAGTTCCGCGATAATTTGTGCTGCTTCTGAAATTCGTTGTTTCTGAGCTGCCAGGGATTCTGCTGTCTGAACAAAGTAGTCAGGCTCTTCGGCGTTATTCAGGTACGCCATCATTCCAAAGTAATCGTGATGCGTGATCGGGTCGTACTTGTGTGTATGGCATTGCGCACAGCCTGTTGTGAGTCCCAGCCATGTCGTGCCAGTGGTGGCGACTCGATCAGTCATCGCGTGAAAGCGAAACTCAAGCGGATCAATGCCACCTTCTTCGTTCAGCATCGTGTTGCGATGAAATCCGGTGGCGATGATTTGGTCTGCCGTGGCGTTGGGCAGCATGTCTCCTGCGAGTTGTGCCACGGTGAATTCATCGAATGGCATCCCGGCATTGATCGCCCGGATCGCCCAGTCACGGTAAGGCCAAATCGAACGATCACGATCTTTTTCGTAGCCGTTTGTGTCGGCGTAGCGAGCCAGATCGAGCCAGCGTCTGGCCCAGCGTTCGCCATAACGTGGGGATTCGAGCAACTCATCGACAACCGCAGCATAGGCCTGAGCCGAAGGATCGGCCATAAACTCGTCTGCCTGCTGAATCGTCGGCGGAAGGCCTATCAAATCCAGATAGACACGACGAATCAGCGTGGCCGGATCTGTCTGCGGGGATCTGCTCAGCCCTTCCACTTGCAGCCGCTGATCGACAAACCAATCGACGGGATGGGTGTCCGGCGGCGTTTCACTTTTCTGTGGCGGAACAAACGCCCAATGCTGTTCGTACTTCGCGCCGGCAGCGACCCACTGTTTGAGAGTTTCTATCTTCGCTGCAGTGAGCTCTTTCCTGGCTGCTGGTGGAGGCATCATGACCTCCGGATCCGTCGAAGAGATCCTCGCGAGCACTTCGTTGAGATCGGCATTGCCGGGGACATCCAGGCGAAGTTCGGCCTGACGTTCGCCTTCATCAGGGCCATGGCATTTGAAGCAGTGTTGCGACAGAATCGGCCGAATGTCACGACTGAAGGCCGGGGCGGCGGCGTTCGCAGGTGGCGAACTCACACAGACCAGACAGACCGCGAGAACAACAACACGACCAACTCGTGAATCAACAATTTCAGAGTTTCTCAAGGGACCGGCCTCAGACTATCGAACCTACGCAGCGACTCAGCGAAATGCTGGTCGATGCTGGATCAGCCTGATTGTCCCATTAAGGCAGCCGTGATTCAAGCTGGCTGATCCGCGATACCAGCACGACGCGCCAGCGAGTGAATCGACCGCATTTCAGTTCACTCGCTGGCGAGTTGTCTCTGTGCGCAACGCAGTTTGAAGTGCTGCTCGCCGAGGCGCCGGCCGGTTAGTCCACTTCCGCGGGAAGGACCAGGTGACCCGGCAGCGCTTTGTTGTCAATCTGCGATTCGAATTCAGCCGCTTCAGCCACCGGATGCACCTCTGGGCGATCAGGCAATTTGAAGAACTCGGCCAGCTTGCCTGCTTCCGCATGTGCCTCCAGGAGTCCCGCGTCCGCTGGCCCGTCGCGTTCGGTGACTCCGATCATCATCTGTCGACATCCTTCTTCTGAATAGATGGCGACCGCTAGCGGTAGGCCCGCTCGCAACAGATCATCAACGCTGCGTTGTGCGATCAACCAACAGCTTTCACTGAGTGTTTCTTTGGCGGCCTCCGTGAAGCGAACATATTCAGGAACAAACAGAAGAAACGCGACGCTGTCTTCATTGAGCTGCACGAATGCTCGGTAATTACGCAGTTCCGGCTCAACGTCCGGATTGGTTTCGGCAAAGTGTGTCTTGTCGACGATGTGCAGTGTTTCTATGTAGTGCTTAGCCAGGTCGGTGGCGTTGTGTTCGCTGGTGGTGACACCGGATGTCGTTTGGTTCGTGGCTGACAACAAAGTTGCTTCAGCCTGCTCCAGCAACACTTGACCTTTGCTGACCGATGGTCCACTACCGCCCGGCGCCGGCACAGGTGGCGCAATCGTTGTGCTTAGCGACAGGAACGCCAATGAGCCTGCCACCACGACGAAAGTTCCGTAACCCAGAATCAGCCCCGCCAGAGCTTCGCCCGCACCACGATACGCCCCACCCGAATTGCAGACGATTGCCCGTGCCGAATGGCCGGTAACAATCGCCACCAGCGAAAACGGAATCGACAGGAAGCACAGGCACATTGTGGGGACGGACAGCACCCCAAAGACCAAACTAACGATCGCCATGGCCGATGTTTGCGTGGTGTTGTCGAAAGAATGAGCGTATGGATTTTCCTGAGGCATAAATCACCTGCGGAGTTTTTTTAGGAGCGCAACGGTAGCGTCGGACGATGGTTGAGAATTCGCTGTCGAGGCCGACATATTAGCGACTGTATCCCCCAATTAGAAAACTTTACGGTGTTAGATACCGCCACGCACTGGAACTCAAGGGCCGGCGCCGTTTCCGCGTCGATGTTTTGCTGGAGTCCGAGCAGGATCGAAAATTTGCGCACATTGGTTGTGCTGGACCGTGGGGTTGTGCGACATTAAGAGAGATTAACAGTCCGTCACTCCCGCGCGAAGTGGATTCGCTTTCCCCCAGCCTGCCAATGTCTGATCGCTGTGAAGGAACTGGAAGACAGGTGCCTGTTTTCTTTTTCAATTCCACGTCCAAAGCTCAATCACTTTTACTGGTGGAGTTTTCGTGCGACCGGTTCTTCTGACGCTTCCCCGGCAGACGTGGATGTGGAATTTCAGTCGCGGGCGCGGGCCACAACGATTCGCGAGTTTCTCGCCGCCGTGAAATGCGATTGCCGCGCGGCGTGGCTTCGCGACTGTTGCGGCCCAAATGCGCCGCAACCTCGCTTCGACGAGAAGGACGATGCCGATGTCATAGAAGAACTCCGTTCCCCCGCAGTGGTGCTTCATTTATCGCCGTGTGATTGCAACCAACGGGCTTTTGGCTGTCGTCGCCGTCTGCACAGCCTACTTGTACTCCGAATGGGTGCCGGCGTTCCCCGCATGTCTGGTTTTCGCTGCCATTCTTTACATTCCAATCGCAGCGATTCTCGTGCTTAATCGCATAACCTGCAGCACCCGAATACAGAGGTGAAATCAGGTCGCCCTACACCGTTTGGCCGTTGAAGCCGCGCCATCCATGCCACAAACGCCTTCCCGGTGCACCGTTTTTGCGAGCCGGTACAGGGTTCACTTATTGCCGATGCCTGCTTAACGCATGGCGGGCAAGAGCAACTTCCACTTCGACTCGGTCGCACAACTTTTCACGTAATCCACGATGGAGAAGAGGGCCGTATTACAGTTTCAGCAGGCGGATTAAGTGGCCGCTTGATTCCGTGTTCCAAATCCCCTTCGCGCTCTCGGAGTAACGTTATATTGGTAGTGACCGCGCACAAAAAAAACGCCGATGATGTTTTCACCTGCGTTTCTCTTATCGGGACGACAGGATTTAAACCTGCGACCTCTCGGCCCCCAGCCGAGCGCTCTATCAGACTGAGCCACGTCCCGTCTGCTGAATCCTGCAGGGTGAGAGAAACCGATGCTTCTCACAGGAACAGGAACGCAGGTAATTTACTCACCCGAATGAGGGCTGTCAACGGTTGCGGGATCGAACCCAGTTCAGGCAGGGCCGTGCGGATACAC
>CALFOL010000062.1 GCA_937919915.1 uncultured Planctomycetaceae bacterium | reverse complement strand
GCTAACCGCACGAAAGATCATTTCGTGTATCTCTTTCGCGTTGAGTGTGTACTCATCCCCAATAGCGGATGGTCCCACCTTCTGTCTAATCGCCGTCGCAATTAGACTCACGTAATCACGTTTTGCCACTGACAACTCCTCTTACCCTGCTGCCTGCCAAACGCTGTCGATAATCCGTCGCACGATGTCTTCCAGTTTTCCATCAAACACCTTGTTCAACCGGACAAAGCCACCCTGCTGCTTTAAGGCTCCGGCATCGAATGATTCACGGTCAATGACCACGTTCTCTTTGATCTGTTTCCCAATACGATCCAACCACTGTCTCTGCCGTGGCTCCCACTGCTGGCTGCTCAGGATCGTTCGCATGGCACGGTCGACTCGTTCTTCATACGGCAGCAAGGATTCTTCCAGCATAACGTAGCGGACGAAGCCGATGATACCGGCAGCGATGTCCTGATTCGTGGTATCTCGAACCGCTGATTTGATAGCTGTTTCAGAATACCCATGCTGTTCAAGCTGAATCTGCAGATCCCGCAAATCCTTCCGAGTCAGTTCCTTCGGCCGTTGAGTGACCAGCATCAGTGCTGGAATATCTTCAGCGTGGTCCCGCAGGAATTCACGGAACGATTCCAGGTAGTCTTCCGGCTTCTGCCCCGTGCCGTAGCCACGTTCTACGCTGACCAGCTGGTCCACGTGATCCGATACCAGAACACTGCTGCCGCCGCGACTGCGATCCAGTTCTTTGGTCAGCGTGGGGTGCTGTTCAAACCATGTTCGCAGGTCATCGACGGAAATGGATTCCAGATGAGTCGCTGTGGTTTCCGGATCGCCACCTGCCAGTTGTTCGAACGTGGCCGCCCATTTGTCCTGGATCGTTTGAGACTTCCGACGCAGTTTGGTGACAATCTGGTCGCGAACATCATCCAGAATGTCGGTATCGGATTCTGAGTTCAGGTAGCCGACAAGCTGAGCGAAGGATGTTTTTGGTGACGCCACGACAGGTTTTACATCGGTGTGGTTCTGCAGGGCCGCGTAGACTCCCACGGCGTCATAGACGTGAAAGTAGTCCTTGTCCTCACCAGGAGCCTTCAGGTCTTTGCACAGGCGTGTGGCGCGACCCAGCATCTGCTCAAACAGAATGCGGCTTTTGGTGCGACGCAGAAAGACGATGTTGGTGATGGCCGGAACATCAATGCCGGTGGTCAGCAGATCCACGGTGACAACAAACTGCGGCAACTGCTCATTCTTGAACCGCCGTATGGCTTCTGACGTGCGGTCCACTTCGCCGGTGATCTTCTTGACCGTATCGTTGTGGATGGCTCCGTATTCGGCTTCCAGGGCCTCGGTGAGCAGCCTGACGACCGTGTCCGCATGGGTGTCTCGAACGCAGAAGATCAGTGTCTTGCCCGGCAGCGATGGATCAATCTGCTTTGCCAGCACCTGACAGACGACGCGGTTGAAGTTTTCCGTGATGGCGACGCTGTTGAAGCCTTCGATTTCGACATCGATTTCGTCCGGAGTCGTATCGGTGGAAACGTTTTTGGTGAAGGTGTCGAAGTGCTTGACCTCGTCACCAATGTCCCAATGCATCCCGCCCTCGGACAGCTGGGTGCGGATGATAAACGGCGGCTCATGATCAACCAGATTGTGGTCAATAACCGCCTGGCGATAGCTGTACTGATAAACCGGGTGGCCAAATATTTCTGTAGTGTGTAGCGCCGGGGTGGCTGTCAGCCCGATCCTGACCGCATCGAAGTGGTCCAGCACGCGACGATACTTGGAAACGTACTCCGTCTGGTCGCGATAACTGAGTTCCTGGTCACTCATCTCCTTGTCCAGAATGTACCCACGGTGACATTCATCGATGATGATGCAATCGTACTGATCGACAGGGAACGGCACGTCGTCGCCGTCCTGATCGATGACACGGGCGACCATTGCCTGGATGGTGCAGATGTGCAGTCTGGTGTCGCGGTCCGGTCGCAGGTCGCCCAGTTCCTTCACGTCATAGATTTCAGGGAACGACTGGAAGTTCTCCAGCTTGACGTCTTTGAAGGCATCCAGGGCCTGTTCACCCAGGGATCGGCGGTCGACGACAAACAGCACTCGGTTGAATCGTCCTGCTTTGATCAGTCGGTACAGCAGGCAGATGGCTGTGCGAGTTTTGCCGGTGCCGGTCGCCATCGCCAGCAGCATCTCTCGCTGACCGGCCACGACGGCTTTCTCGACCGCTTCGATGGCTTCACGCTGGTAGTACCTGAGCGGCAGGTAGTCACGAGCTTCCGTCAGCAGCTTCTGATCGGCCTCTGAAACGTTCTGCTTCCACAGATCGACCAGACCTTCCGGCGTGTACCACCCTGTCAGTGCTTTCGGATGATTCGTGGAAATGCGGACGTCACGGAACCAGATACCGCTTTGATCGATCAGCTGTCGATGGAACGGGTTGCCATTCGTCGCAAAGACAAACGGCACGCGGAAGTCATCCCACGGACCTCCATTGGATAGATGATCAGCATCAGTCGGAAACGTCTTCGAATATCTGTCGGCCTGATCCAGTGCGGTTCTCGCATTCTTTCGCTTGCGTTTGGCTTCCACTGTCGCCAGCGGTGTCAGTCCGGCAAACAGGATGTAGTCGGCAAACCCGTCGTCAGTCGGCCATTCCGCGATCGCGACGTTGCGTCCTTTCTGAGGTCGCGTGCCGTTACTGTGCTTGATGTTGAAGGTATCAGCTTCCCAACCTGCTTCTCGCAGTTGCTGGTCAATCAGCTTGCGTGTGTCAAATTCGTCCAGGTCGATGTCGTCGGCGGCCTGCTGTGAGACGGCAACGATTTCTTCCTGCTCAGCCAGGGGCTTCGTGGCCTGTTGCTGGGCGACTTGCTCCAACAGCATTTCGTATTCAGCAATCTGCTGTTTCGCCGCTTCTTCCGTTTCTGTCGCCAGTTCCAGCGCTGCCTGTTCATTACTGACAGCAACCGCATAAGCAGCACGCTGTTCAGCAACCTTCTGGGCGAGTTCTTCAGCCTTGAGTTCCTTGCCCTCAATTTCGGCCTGTTGCTTGGCGACCGTTTCTCGAAGCAGCTGCAGTTGCTCTTTGAGACTGTCGTCCGCATCGGCCGGATCTTCTGGCGGAATGAACGGACCGGCTTTGAAGTTTGCGTTTCGCGTGACCGTTTTATGAAACCAAACGGCCAGCTGTCGCACCATCTTCAACTGGTAAAACGCCTCACGGCGATCACCGCCCAGTTCATGGACGGCTTCATTGCCCGCCATACGGACGGATCGCATGACCTGGTGCAGGGATTGATCGAGTAGGCCACGGTCCCGCAGTGCACGTTCAATATCCAGAAACGTCTCATCCCGCCCACAGCTGAGGCCAATTTGAGCGGCAACCCCCTTCGCCAGTGTCTCGGCCAGCTGGCGAATCTTAATCAGGGCCGTGTTTGGGTCTTCGAAAACAAATCGCTCTGCCAGCGCAGCCAGTTTCTGCAGCACCGGGTCGTGCTGTGACAGGAAGCTGAAGTTGACAGTCTGCGAGGTGATGGCAGCGGTCCGTCGTGAGGAGGACACAAATCGGTGTCCATACTACTGGGGACGCCGCGGGATTCCACCAAGGGCAGCGAATTACTTCGGATGGCGAGGTTCGGCAGGGCGTCTGACGTACTGACGCTTTCTGAGCAGTGAAGACACGCGGTGATCGGCAAACTGGAATGACCTGATCGCGTGAGCGTGCGGTGCGTGTCGAACATTCACGCCGGATTGTCTGCCAACGCTGTGCCCGCTGGTTGCGCAATCGAACAAAAAACGCTGATGTTATTAATGAAACCGCCCCGGTTGCGGAACCGGAAGTGAGTTCTGACGATCTGTATCCGCACGATGGCTCTGCTGGTTGAATGCCATCGTCGAAGCGATGTTGTCCGCCCGCGTCAGCAGTCCGCCGTCGTGGAGCGAATCTCCCCGTAGCCTTACCCACCTGATGGAGAAAAGGCGCAAATTGCGCCTTTTGCTTTCCTGTCAGGATCGCTGCAAAGTGGGTGGCGGTCGCTCAAACCTTCCGACTGCATCATATGTGCATCAGAATCCGGCTGATCTGCATTTTCCTCGGTGTTTACGGCGGACGTTCGAGTCCCTCTACGACAACGGGAACGTCGTTTTTCCGTTGTCTTCCGACCAGTTCTGCACTGGATTCCGCACTACGTCAAATGCACCGATTACCGAAGTGTTTGCCGCTACACTGGTTACGGCGGTTGCTGCGATTCCCATCCACTTCCGCTTTTTTATGCGCCGATGTCACGGAAAACGCTGCAATTTCAGGCATTGGCTTTCTTCCGTTTTCTGCCCCGCGGGTGGCGCGGTGATCCCACGGATATTGCGTTGTCTTGTGTTTGTGGCTCATCCATGGGCCTGCCACGCCATTCAACAAATCTGTCGCCGCATCATTCGGCCTTCGTTGGCAGCGTGACGCCGCGTTGCCCGAGTGTCTCTTCCAGCTTCGCCTGATCGGTCTTCTGTGCGTCAATCCACGCAACAGCGCGGCGATCACGGAAACTGGCTGTGGCATGCAAGACACCGTCGACATTTGTCAGGATGTCGTGAGCCGCCAGGGAACAGGCCAGACAATCCAGACCGATGATTTCGAATTCGACGCGCTGCAGGTCGTCGTGGGGGATGTCGCCGAGTGCCTTCAGCGAAAACAGACCTGACGTCAACTGACGCACGCGGTCGTTGAGGCGTTCTGTAATCTGATCCGCATTCGCGTTGCGAAACATGTCGCTTTCGGCGGCGATTTGAATCGTGGCTTCCGCCGTGTCGAAGTCAACGGACTGTAAGCGAGCTTCCGGGAACTCTTTCAACAACTCGCGGAACGAATCGATTCGTTCACGCATGAATAAACCGATGACTCGCAGCCTGACGGAGTGCTTATCGTCAAACGTGTATTCCTTTCTCGGCGCCCGTTGTTGCTCGGCTGGCGGTGTCCGCACAGCGGGGGCTTCCACTGGCGGCAGCGTCGATGTCATCAGAAAACGCTGCGAATCCGCATCCCGTGCTGATGCCCGGACGGCGGACTTCCACGTCTGTCGCCAGTTTGATTCCACCGGATTGGAAGAACGCTCAGCCGAATTCTCTGTGAACAGCGGGCTGGCGATCAATTCATGCAGCAGAGTTCGAACGCCGCCGTTTTGTTGTTCCGTGCGAGTCACGACGTCATCGACCAGCGGACGGTCGCTGAAACGAACGGCTCGGCCGGTTGCATAGACCGCAAATTGTTTGGCCAGACTGGTCAGCAGGCGCTTCGAATCCGACGCGATCAGCGTCTGATACTCTCGAATGTCATCGAAGGCTCGACCATCGGTGAGTTCTCCCGCCGAATCGACAGGTTGTCCCAGCTTGAAACTAATGCCGATTATCGGATCGATTGAGCCGCGTTCGGCCGGGTCACCTTCGCCGATCGAACGATAGCGTTTTCGGAAGCCACCGATCACGTCGAACGCTTCCATGGCGAAGCCGGGGGGATCGATTCGCTGATGGCAGGAGGCGCACACGGCATGGTCACGATGTTTCGCGAGCTGCTCGCGAATCGTGGTGGCTCCGCGCACATCCGGTTCGATCGCCGATACGTTGGCCGGTGGTGGTTCGGGGGGTTCGCCGAGCAGTCGGTCAATCACGAACGCTCCGCGCGGTACGGGCGATGTTGTTGTTCCGTTGGCGGTGATTTTCAGAATTGAAGCCTGAGTCAAAAATCCACCGCGCGGACAATCGTCCGGCAGAGGGACTCGACGGATCTGCGTTCCGGTGACGTCCGGAATGCCATAGTGTGTCGCCAGCTTTTGGTTGACCATTACAAAGTCCGACTTCAACAAGTGCGACGCGTCGAAATCCTGATCCAGCAGTTCGCGAAAGAACGCTCGCGTTTCAGCGACCATCGAATCCTGCAGATAGGGACTGAACTCGGGGTACAACTTCTGGTCCGGGTCAGTCGCGGCAATCTGGTGCAGCTTCAGCCACTGCCCGACGAAATCATCGACGAATCGCGTGGAACGAGGATCCGCCAGCAGACGTTCGACTTCTGAGTGAAGGACTTCGGGCTTCCTCAGATCACCGGAAATCGCGTGCTGCATGAGCTCATCGTCCGGCAAAGAATTCCACAGTAGATATGACAATCGGCACGCCAGCGAGTAATCGTCAACTCCGTCTGGCCGACCTTCAACATGTAGCAGAAAATCCGGCGCAACCAGAGCATTCCGATACGCGGCTCGCATGACATCTTCAAAACAATCACCAGCTTCAAGTCGTTGGTGAACGAGCCCGACGTATTGTTCCCGCACCTCGGCGGTCACCGGGCGACGAAACAGTTTGGGAAGGAAGTTCGCCAACAGCCGATCCGCCTCTCGCGCAGCAGCGTCACTCTGAACAGTCCAAATGCCGGGCTCAGGATCAGAGCGATTCATCCCGGCACCGATCTGGCGTGGACGTTGTCGACGGGGAGGCCGAACGTTCGGATTTTGATCCGCCTTAAACTCGGTCAGCGGCATGTCGCCAAACAGCAGCTTGTGGCTGGCAGGCGGCCAGGAGTCATACAACGGACCTTCAACATCCAGCCAGTCAACGACGATCCCTGGGCCGGTGAATTCCATCGCCCGTTTCTTTCTGAAATAGTTTGCTGTCGGCGCCAGCGACGCTGTGTTGAAGCCGATGAGTTCATTGTGATTCATCCACACAACGACTTCATGTTCCATCGCCTTTTTCTCCGGAGCGTTAAAATACCCCAGCACGTAGCTCGGATGCTGTCCGCCTCGACCATCGCCAGTCAACTGCACCACAGAAAGCCTCGCTGCTTCCGTTCCACGTCCCGGCAGCATCTTTCCCTGGTCCCATTGGAAGCTCCACAATGAAGTCCGCACGCGATACTTTGCCGGATAGATTGTTACGTGTTCCATAAAGTACGGACTGACGGATTCATCTTCGTGACGAAACAGGCCGACACTCGCTCCGTTGTCAAACGAACCCCATCGCTCATGAGCACCCTGATCAAGATGATTCTGTTCAGCCGCCGGTGGAAAGTCCGGATCAGGCTGTCCGTCCTGCAGCAGAATTCCGTCACCGTTCGTGACGATGTGCGCGACAAAGCCGCCACGATTTACGAGTGAGATCCGACGTTTCTGAATCGTTGGCGGTTCGGGACGCGTCGCGATCGCGTAGTTGAGAATGTGATCGGCTGCTTCAAGATACTTCGCGATATTGACGTGCGAAATGTCGAGTGCCTCGGGATGTTTATCGAACCCATGCGACTGGCCATCGGCTGGTAAGTTTCCGGACAGCGCGATGCCCGGCATGTCAAACAAGTCGCGAATCGTGTTTTCGTACTCAGAGCGAGTCAACCGACGCAGCCGCGGCACATCCGCCGCGGATTTTTTCTCAGCGGTAATCAGTGACTGTTTCAGCGACTTGATCGCAGCAGTTCGTTCTTCCATAGACGGTTGTTTCGCGTCGCGCGGAGGCATTTCCCCGGATGCCAGTCGATCGTGAACGCGCACCCAGCGTCTCGCCGCTTCAGGATCGAAATCACGTCCCAGTGTTTTCAGGTTCAGGCCTGCTTCGGCATTGTCGGAAGAGTGACAGTCGAAGCAATGCGCCTTCAGAAACGCTTCAGGCAGTTCCGCAGGTGTGCTTGGGGCGTGCCACAGAAGTACACACAACAGAGTAACTGATGTGAGAATTTGGTAAGATCTTTTCATGAGTTGGAAAACTCCAGACCTCGCATCGTCCCCGTCCCCGACGAGAACGAATCGACTTCCATTCCAAGTCGTTGCAGCATCGACACGTACAGATTCGACAGTGGGTAGTTGTTGTCCTTGTCGAAGGCGAGGTGCTGACCGTGTTTGAATCCGCCGCCGGCCAGCAAGGCGGGCAGGTTATCGTTGGAATGTGAATTTGCGCTGCCCATGCAGGTTCCGTACAGCACGCTTGTTTGATCCAGTAGAGTTGAACCCTGTTCGCCCGTCGCGTTGAGCGCCGTCAGAAACCGATTGAGCGCGTCGAATTGACGTTCCTCGTGTCCCTGCAATTCGGCCAGAACTTCCGGCCGATTGCCATGATGAGTGATGTTGTGAATGACCGTCGTGTCGATCATCAGAGAAATAATCCGTGTCGAATCGGTCTCCAGTGCCAGTTTCATCACGTCGAACATCATGCCCGATCGTTCCACAAACTGTTGTGGATCTTTGTTCTCGTCGGGAGCCTTCGATTCCACTTTCGGCTTGGGACGGTACTCCCATTCCTGAGCCGAATGCAGGCGGCGTTCGAGTTCTCGAACGGACGTCAGATACTGATCCATCCGTTGTTTGTCGACGGCTGACAATCCACGGTTCAGGCGATTCGATTGGTCCGCGACAAAATCGAGCGTGCTGCGGCCCTGTCGCAATTCGGCCACTCGTGCTTCGACTTCGTTCGGTCGCCCCTGCACAAACAGCTTTTCAAACAGCATCCGCGGACTTCTTTCGGACGGAATCGAAGCACCGCTGCGAGTGAAACTTAGAGTCATGTTTTCGTTGGTGATGGCCAGGACCAATGACGGAAACCGAGTTTCGTTGCCAATGTGTTCGGCAGCCAGTTGATCAAGCGATACACCGTTACGAAAACCGCCTCTTTCAGGATGTGGCGTTCCTGTCAGAAAACACGGCTGAGCCGCGTGGCCGCCGGTGACTCCAGGCAGACTGACGCCGGAGAATACCGTCAACTGATCGCGGTGATCCGCCAGGCGTTCCAGATAGGGACTCGGCTTGTAATCCGCGCCTTCGCCTTCCGGAAAGAAGTAACGCGGCAGGATTCCCATGTTCGTTTCAATGCACACCATTCGCCGTGGCGCTGTTGACTGTTCGGCGGCAAAGGCCGGAGACATGGCATCAAGCATCGGCAGAGCGATCGTCACCCCGGATGCTTGTAACATCGCGCGACGAGACAGATTCCTGGGCGTTATAAATACTGGCATACGGCACCTCGTTCGGGTTTGAAATGTAAAGATCGCAATAAGAAACAGACGCGAGATACGGGCTACTTCTCCGCCGGTGCAGGCTTCACGGTGATGGTCAGCGGCCGGCTCGGCAACGATACCAGCGTGTTCGGTTTTTCTTGGGACTCCGGATCTTTGTGAAACGGAACCTGCGACTGTCCAAGGACGGCCAGCGTGTAGCGGCCGGGGCGAGTTCCCTTCTGCACGGTTAACGTGACGGTTGTTTCCTGTTCGTCGCCCTTGATACTGCCGTTGGGCATTTTGAAGTTGCCGGGGAACGCCAGCGTCTGAATCGTGACGTCGTTCTTCCAGTCGCGAAGACGGCGAATCAGCTTTAGCTTCAGCTCCACGGGTTTATCTTCTTTTGCGTCGAGCTCTACTTCGATATCGGATTGCTCCCATTCCAGCCGATACGGGGCACCATCGCGAACAGCGATCACCAGATTGCGAACGGCCTGGCTGGAATTCATCCCGGAATCGACGCGAGTGTAACTTCGTACTTCGCGTCGCAGAACTTCTTCGCCGCGTTTTCCAGTCGCGACCAGACTGATCGGGCCTGTGAAGTCAGCTGCATCGTCGTCGGCCCATAACACGAAGGTACCACGCGTGTTGTTATTGATGACAGTGGGGACGCTGTGTACGCCGGGCGGCAGGCTTTCGGCGGTGAGCGTGATTTCGTCGTTGAAGCCTTCCCGCTGGTGAATGATGACGTCCATGTAGACGGATCCGCCGCGCCAGAGATTTGTTCCGCCGGGACCGGGGTTCTGGCCGTGAATCACAGCGGGATAGAAATCGGGCTGCGGTTTGCGAATCGTCAGCACGTATTGATACCGAGCACCACCGCGCTGATAGCGGTCCTGTACCAGCACTTTGTACTTTTGCTTTTGGCTCAGGTTGATCATACCCGATGGATCGCGCAAGTGCCCGTCGAAGGCGTTGATGCGGTGACCGTAGTCGTCGAGTTCATTGATGCGGTTTCCCTGATCATCCACGACGACAAGGTACGGATCGGCGACTCCGCCAATGCGTTCGCAATACACGTCGAAGGCGTACTGTCCGGATTCGGCCACCTCGATTTCAAACCAATCGGCGTCACGCGGTTCGTCAAATCGACCGCTGACCGCCGCGGGCAGTGCCAGCTTTTGCGATTTGTCGGCAACGTCGTTTGGCTCAGATTCTGCAGTCACGACGGAATCGGTGACCAGCATCGTCTGAGCATTCAACGCGATCCCGCCCTGCGGAAACGTCGGTTGACATTGAAACCCTGTTAGCGTGCAGGTCGCCGCGGTTGGCAGAACGCTGTGCCCGCTGGGATGGTCGGCGAACTGATAGCCGCCCACCTGCAACAGATCATTCGGCACGTCCACCGTCCAGCGATGTTCCTGCAGAGCGAGATTATCGATTTGCCACTTTGACGCCGTCGCCTCGCCGCCGAAGTTGCGTCCAAAGGCCATTAGTTCCGCTGACTGTCCGGCCTGGACAGCTCGAGGAAAGACGTTTTCGACATACGGTCGGTCGGTAATTAATAACCGGTACGGCAGGCCTCCCCGATACGACAGATCATGAACCAGAACTTCGTAATCGCCATCGTGTGGAATCGGAAAATCGATGAATGGATCACGTCCACGATAGTCACTGCTGCTGGCCATGATCTTTCCGCCGGATGTCAGCGACATTGTGGCGTCCAGATTGGAATCGAGCACTCCGGCCTGGCAATCGATGACGATTCGTTGACCGGCCTTTGCCGTGAAGCGAAACAGGTCCTGGCCGTTGCCATCGGACATGCCGCCCACAGCAGAATTAATTTCGACACTCTGCGCCTGAGTCAAATCGTTATTCGGCTCGACTTCGGCAACGTCGGTCAAACCGTTTGCAACGGCGAATAACCGCGGGTTGCTGACTCCCCAGCGTCCCACGAGTCTCACGTCGTACGTTCCGGGCGGCACGTCGGCGGCGGCGGTGATCTTAAAGTTCCGTTCTTTGTCCTTGATCGGTTCGGCGGACAGGCCGGGGTGATCAAACCACAAGGACTCGACGCCTTCGATGTCGGCGCCGGCGATTTCGACGTCGATCGTTGTGCCCGCGGTTGCTCCCAGTGGTGCGATGCGGTCGAAGCGAATCGATGGGAGTTCGGCGTGGGCGGGTTGCGCGAAGTAGAAAGCCAGCAGGGCGGTGCTAATAAACCGGCGGACCATCTGTTCACCGGCGCTCAGGCGGCTCGCCCGTGATTTCAATTGTGCCCTTAACATCACACCAGCTCTTCGATCGGACTGCCTTCGCTTAAGATCGGCAAAGGGCGCTGAGCGTGGTCGAAAAACGGATGTTTGTAGTCGATTCCCAGTGTGTGATACATCGTCGACAGCACGCAGCCGGGAGAATACGGTTTCGTCGTTGGGTATTCCGCGTTGGCGTTTGTCGAACCGATCGCCTGCCCCATCTTCAAGCCGCCACCGGCATACAGCACGCTCATCGCACCCGGCCAGTGATCTCGACCAGCACCCGGATTGATCTTTGGTGTGCGTCCGAATTCGCCGAACGAAATCACCAGCACGTCGTCCTGCATGCCTCGATCATGAATGTCCTGCACCAGCGCCGCGACGCTCTGGTCGTATTTCGGCAGCAGGTTATCTTTGAGCTGTTTGAAGTTATCGCCGTGAGTATCCCAGCCGCCTCCGGCCTGAATCGCCACAAATGTCACGCCCGCTTCAACCAGTCGTCGTGCCAGCAAGCAGCTTTGCCCCAGGTCATTCCGCCCATAGATCTCACGCAGTTTGGCGTCTTCGCTTTTGATGTCGAAGGCATTAACAGCTTTGTCGTTGGTGACCATTTCCAGACCGTCACGATAAAACGTGTCCAGTCCTTCGATGTCTCCGTTCAGATCGATGTCGCGGCGAATCTGGTCCAATGATCCCAGCAGGTCACGTCGTCGATCCAACCGCTGCAGGTCGACTCGGCCCGGCAGCTTCAAATTCCGAACCTGAAAGCCGTCTGAATTCGGATCGCTTTCGGGTGAGAACGGATTGAAGGACGCTCCCAGATAAGCGGCTTTCCCGAACGACAACGGCCGCGGCAGATTCACGTAGGCCGGAACCGCAGGATCGTTGGCTCCGGAAGTTCTCGCGACGATCGAACCAATCGATGGATAGATGTTATTGTTTACTTCAAGAGTCGGCTGGTAACCGGTGAGCATCCACTGCGAACCCATACCGTGGCCACCGTTGGTGTGGAAGGCGGATCGCACGATGGCCAGCTTGTCCATCATCGCAGCCTGTCGTGGCAGATGCTCGCTGATTTCAATGCCGGAAACGTTTGTCGGAATCGGGTGGAACTCTCCACGAATTTCCGCAGGTGCATTTGGTTTCAGGTCGTACATGTCCAGATGACTGGGCCCACCGGCCAGCCACACCAGAATCACCGACTTCTTCTTCACCGGTTTGCCAGCTTCGGCTGCGACCGCTTGTTGCCGCAGCAGACTCGGAAGCGTAAGCCCACCGATTCCCAGCGAACCGACCTGCAGAAAACTGCGGCGTGAATTGTCGTTGTGAATTTTCAGCATGGTGTTCTCCCGTAGGACGGACTTCCAGTCCGTCGCACCCTCGCACAAATCACGAACTGGAAGTTCGTTCCACCCAAGTTTAATGATTAAACATGAACTCTTTCGAATTCAGCACCGTCCACAAAACGTCTTCCAACGCTTTTCGTTTATCTTCCTGAGCATCGACATACCCAACCGTCCTGCTCAACTCAGAAATATTCGGTGGGCGAGAATACGCGGTCAAATACAGATCGATAATCTTCTCAGCCGCCACCTTGTTGGTTTTTGTAAGCTCGGAAATCAGCCCGCTGTTATCAGCCAGCTTGTTTTCGATGTCGTCGGAATTCGCCAGCAGCAGCACCTGTGCAAGAGTCGCTCCGCTGGAACGTTCGCATTCGCAACCGGTGACTCGTTGTGGTCGATCGAAGGTGTCAAGGAAGTACGAACCGAAACCTTCGTTCGGCAGATCTACCGCGCGAGCACTGTCGCTGATGCCGCCGAACTTCGTATGCGTCCCGCATGCCTGATCCACTGCGTCGTGAAACACTTCGGCGATTAACCGCCGAGCATAGAAACGAGCGAAACTCTGGCGGTCGTTCTTGTTCGCTTCGATGGGCTCGCTGCTTAACTGATACACTCGACTGTTCGCGATCGTGCGAATGATGTGTTTCACATCGAACTTGTGGTCGACAAAATCCTTTGCCAGACGAGTCAGCAGTTCTTCATTGGCCGCCGGGTTGGTGGCTCGCATGTCATCCACTTCGTCGACAAGGCCTCGGCCCAAAAAATGGCCCCACATGCGGTTGACCAGAACTCGCGAGAAGAACGGATTGTCCGGCTTCACCATCCAGTCAACCAGCGCATGGCGAGGATCTTCTTCCGGAGTGAACTTCGCGTACTCGCCATCCGGATATTTCGGTTCCGGCGCGGCGCCAGTCAGCGGATTCTTTTCACCCGTTGTCGGAGTGGATGATGAAAAATACGGCGGCGGTTGACCGAAGCTCTTGCGGCCCAGACGAGTGAAAAACCCCGCCAGGCCGTAGTAGTCTTCCTGACTCCAGCGTTCATACGGATGGTGATGGCAGCGAGCACACTGCAACCGCACGCCCAGAAACACCTGAGCCGTATCTGCGGTGACCTGATGCAGTTGATCGTCCCGCATCTGCCAGTACCAGTTGATCGCCGGAGCATCCTGCCATTCACCGGCAGCCGCGACGACGCCGCGCACGAGTTCGTCGTACGGACGGTTGCGAGCGATCAGGTCTTTGATCCAGTTATGGAATGCAAACGAAGCCTGCTCGGCACCGGCAAGTCGTGAGTTCCGCAGAATCGCTCCCCACCGCATGGCAAAGAACGCGGGATAATCCGGCGATTCCAGCAGTCGGTCGATGAGCTCTTTACGTTTGTTCTGTGAATTATCTGAAAGAAAGGCGCGGCTTTCTTCGGCCGTCGGCAAACGTCCGCAAAGATCGACGGTGACTCGACGCACAAACGCCGAGTCGTCACAAGTCGGTGACGGCAGCAGGCCGAGACTCTTCCACTTCGCCGCGGCCAGTTCGTCGATGTAATTATTGGGTTGGAAGTCCCGGATCGAATCCAATCGCGGCCCATGAGGAACGACAGCGCGAAAGACGGCCACGTGATTCATGTAGCGAGCCATAATAGCAGCTTCGCCACTTTGTCCCGTTGCCTTCACGATTCCATCGTCGCCGACGTTGGCAACCGGATCCAGGTTGCTGGAATATTCCGTCTGCTCGGTCACATCACGGCGACTTCCGTCATGATAAATTGCTGCGATCGCCAGCGGCTGAGTGCTGCCCACGGTGAACGATTGTTCGGCGGGAGTTACTTCCAGTTTCACAATTCGGGGAGCATCAGGCGACGACGCCGGTGCGCCGCTAGCAATCCACGAACGAATTAATCGATACGCGTCACTATCGGCCGTGAATCGAACGCCTCCACCGTGCGGCATCGCTCCGATGGCTTTCTTAAGCAGCAAACTTTCTGCCGGCACGCCGGGGAACAATCTGCGTCCGCGATCTTCCTTTGCGATCGCTTCGTGATCAAACGTCTGATCGAACCCAAACAGCGACAGCTTGAATCCATTCTGCCCACTGGCCTTGCCGTGACATCCGCCTGAGTTGCAACCATAACGGCTCAACAGCGGCACGATGTCGTTTCCGAAGTCGACGGCGATTGGTGTAGAGGTGTCCCCCGCCGGAGCATCGTCGGCTGACGCTGTAGATGCAAACATCCCCAGTACGACAATCATAACCGGAACGCTCACCCTCCATCGGCGTGGTCTACGCAGACACTCTTTAAGCCGGGGGAATGGCCCGATGTGAAATCGGTTCGTCA
This sequence comes from uncultured Planctomycetaceae bacterium, assembly GCA_937919915.1. Classification (GTDB taxonomy): domain Bacteria; phylum Planctomycetota; class Planctomycetia; order Planctomycetales; family Planctomycetaceae; genus Fuerstiella. The sequence goes on along the minus strand of CALFOL010000062.1, from coordinate 328 downwards.
TGCCGGAATGCAAGGAAGGATGTGGAGGCGGGATCGATTGAAACAGCGGACCGTTTCTACTGCCTTTCAGTCTAGCATGGCGATTCGCGGACGCAATTGTGGTTTATTGTAATGGCAGTGCAATATCTCACATCAGATTCAGGTAATTGCACGCCATCCGTGGAAAACAAGCCACAGCTCACATCATGTGGAGTTCGAGTCACGCTGTTCCGAAGCAATAACCAGAATGCCAAGTCTAATCGACACATCCTTGTCGCATTTTGTGGAGATTGAAATAAGCAGGCGCTTATATGTTTTCGCACATAATAACCTACGACTTATCCTTGCC
>CALFOL010000061.1 GCA_937919915.1 uncultured Planctomycetaceae bacterium | reverse complement strand
GCTCCAAAGTTGATAAACCTATATCAGGAACTTTATCAGGTCGTTATGGGACGTAACCCAAGTCGCTGGAAGGGGCCACGCAACTCGGTAGAAAATGTCCGCTTTACTGATGCAGAACAATTCTGTCAAAAGCTGTCCGTGTTGTTACGATCAAAACAACTCATCGCTCAAAATGACTTGGTGCGTCTGCCGACGGCACTGGAATGGGAATACTGCTGTCGAGCTGGTTCGACCACTCGCTACAGCTTTGGTGATTCCGCTGGTGGCGACGGCGAGAACAGTGGAACAAAGATTCTCAATACTTACGCGTGGCACACCGGAAATGCTGCCGGAAACGACCCGGCTGTCGGCATCCTGAAGCCGAATGCCTGGGGGCTGTATGATTTCCACGGCTATTTGTCCGAATTCGTATCTGGAAGCGACCCTTCAATCGCCGAAGAACAGGGCGAACAGCGGATGATTCGCGGTGGATCGTGGAAAGATAAGCACCCGCGGCTTTCCTCATCCGCCTATTTCCTGATCCCAGGCGATGGGGCGGATGATGCCATCGGTTTTCGCTGTGTGATTAGTGATCAGCCAATGGTAAAGAAACCGTCTGGGCAGTAGCCAAGGTGAACTTGTTCGGATATCCTCATCTGTTGATCAAGGGGCAGATTGCCCATTTAAACTTCTTATCGACGGAGCTGTTTGTCAGCAAGCAGCCCTCAGGCAACGGACCGGATCGCCCCCGATTGGTTGGCGCGACCAAACAGGACTTTGGAAATGACGACTGAAGAACAACGCCCGCAGGACTCCACACCAGAGGAGTCGAATGTACCGGCAGCACAACCCACCGCAGCAGATGTCGCAACACCGGAGGCAATTGAGGGGGCTCCGCCGGTCACAGCGCCGGAACCAGTGATCACTCCGACTCCAGTTGTTGAACAATCAGCGTCAACTCCTTCTGTGGCAGAAATCCTCGCTGCGGCCAATGCCGCACCGGCTCCTGTCTCCACCCCGATTGCAGAACCAACGGCTGCCGCACTTGAGGCAGAAGAAACAGCCTCCGACCGAGTTCGTCACAAGCTGGGAGTCACCATAGACGAAAAGCCGCACGGCAGTGAAGACATCAAGTCGCAGCGTCCTGAGACTCCGACAAACACGACGGCCGTCGAGATTCCGGAAGCTGACGACCTTGACGCGGATCTTGACGCGGAAATTTCTCAAGCTCTTAGTGCGGTAGAAGTACCGTCGTTCATGGAGCCACCGCAGCATGAAGACTCCGGCGATGACGTTGCAGCGGTCACAACATCGGCCGATGCCGAAGAAGTTGGCCCTGGCAGCAAAGTCACTGGTGTCGTGCAGCACGTTCACGGTGACGACATCTTCCTGAATGCAGGCCTGCTGCACGATGTGATTATCTCTTCAAAACAGTTCGCCGTCGGGAAGATTCCGGATGTTGGCGCATCTGTGACCTGCATTATCGAACTTGTGGACGAAGACGGCTTGTTTCGGGCGCGTCTCCCGGAAGCTCGTTCAAAATCCAGCGGCGGCTGGGATGGTTTGGCCGTGGGTCAGATTGTTGATTGCATGGTATCCGCGGTCAACAAGGGCGGGCTGCAGGTCAAAATCAATAACCTGCAGGGCTTTCTGCCGGCGAGTCAGGTTGATTTGGGCTTTGTCGCGGAACTTGAACAATACGTGGGCCAGACACTGTCGGTTCAGATTACCGAAGTGAAGCCGAAGAAACGCAACCTCGTGGTCAGCCGTCGCGCTTTGCTGATGGCTGAACGCGAGAGCACTCAGGGCGATTTCCTGAAGACTCTGGAAGTTGGGCAGGACTATACTGGCACGGTGAAGACGCTCAAGAGCTACGGCGCGTTCGTCAATCTGGGACCGATCGATGGCTTCCTGCATGTGGGCGAAATTTCCTGGTCACGGATTAACCATCCCAACGAGGTGCTGAAAGAAGGACAGCAGGTCCAGGTACGCATCCTGAAGTTCGACGAAGACAAGAGCCGCATCAGTCTTGGCATGAAGCAAATGATGCAAAACCCGTGGCAGGGTTTAAGCGATCGATACCCCAAAGACAGTGTCGTCGCCGGCAAGGTCACTCGCACCGCAGAATTCGGTGCGTTTGTCGAACTCGAAACCGGCGTCGAAGGCTTGGTGCACATCAGCGAACTGGCATGGAAACGAGTGGGCAGCACTGGTGAAGTCCTCAAAGTAGGCGAGGTGAAAGACTTCAAGGTTCTGGAAGTCGATCAGAAACGCAAACGGGTCAGTCTGTCATTGAAGGCGCTGGAACAAAAACCAGAGAGTCTCCGAAAAGCCGAGGTAGAAGAAGATCTTCCCGCTCGCAAACCGAACCTGAACCTCAAGGGCGGTATGGGCGGCAACGCACCTGGCGGTCTGTTTGGCAATCCGACAGACTTCACTTCATAGGCTTGTTTAACCCAACGCCAACGGCAAGGACGACCTGACCGGACCGCTGCTGACATCAGGTCAAACAGCGGATTCCGGTGCAGGAATAATTCATCAGCTAATTGAACGTAACAAAGACCAGGCACGGTGAAGTGAAAAGCGTAATGCCGTGAGTATTCAACCACCGGATAGTTTTCATATCCTGGGTGAACTGGACCGGGCAGAATTCTACATCGCTTTTAGCGCCCTTCACGTTCCAACTTCGACGGAAGTTCGCCTGACACGTCTAACCGCCGAGATTTCAAATTCGCCCAGGTTTCGTGCAGCCTTTCGGAAAGACGAAGCCAGTCTGCAGGCACTGCATCATACCAACGTGTCGCCGTTGTTATTCTGGGGCGAAGACGGCGGAGTTCTGTTTTACGCGACCGAACGTCCTGATGGCGAATCTCTGAATCAGCGACTAGGAAAGGGATTGCGGTTTCAGTGGGACGAGTTCACCGACATCGGCTGGCAAATTGCATCTGCGTTACAGCATGCTCACAACCGCGGAATGACTCATGGTCGATTGACTCTCGATTCGGTCATCGTGTCTAAAGAACTCCTTGCCATAGTCGTTGGATTCGGGCTCTATCACTGGATTGCCGCAGCCACGACAGAGCTTCGAACGCCAGCAACGTTTCGCCAACTCGTCAAGCAGGACCTGATCGACTTCGGCAATCTGCTGACCACCATGCTGGATGCCGTCGACCTGAAATCGGAACCCCCAACGCACGTCAATCAACTGGCAGAAGTCCAGAGTCTGTTGACCAGACTAAAGGAACCACCTGAGGATTTCACTGCGCGTGATGTGCAGGGAAGACTTGGCGACATGCTCTTGAAAGCCGCCGGTGATTCGATCGAAATGATCGACGACCGCGAAGGTCTGGGGCTTAGCCGCCGTTCGATCATTGATGAACTATTCGACGATGTCGCTAAACCAGCAGATGTCACGCTGCCCGCATCGATACCGTCCAAACCCTCGATTCGCTTCTGGCTAACAACAGTGCTGGTCATCATCCTTGCGTTGATGTTCGCAATGTTTAGCCCCGCGTGAATATACGCGGGGAGAACACGCGGGTTACCGATCAAGTCGGACTGACTTTGTCTTGATCGGAAGGTTGATCAGAATTCGCAAGACCTCTGAAATCTGTGTCACCGATCGGCAACTGGCTCGACATCAGGGAGCCGGTTTGCCGGATCTTGCGGCACGACAGCGCCGGGGGCCGCCGACAAATCGCTTTGAAAGAGCTGCCTGTCGCTCGGCCGCTACCCCGCTGGCGGCCAAAACACCCACCATGCCAAGGCGATTGGCCCCGCAAACAACGGGCTGTCCAACAGGTCCAGCAATCCACCGAAACCAGGCATCAGTATTGCCGAGTCCTTCTTTTCGGCATCGCGTTTGATCAACGACTCACACAGGTCACCAATCAAACCAACCACACCCATCGTTGCACAATACGCCAGCACACAAACCAGGTCAGATGCTTTCGGGCCGGCGGCAAACAGCTGACCACCAAACGTCAGCCACAGCCAACCTCCCAAACAGCTGCCAACGATTGCGCCAAAGCCACCCATCCATGTTTTGCCCGGACTCAGGCGAGGCACCATCTTTCGTTTGCCCCATAAACGCCCAAACGTGTAAGCCATGATGTCGCCGCTCTTCGCTGCAATGATCACAGATCCAATTGCAAAGTAGCCGATCGCTGGATTCGGAAACCAGCGGAACTGTGCAATCACCGCCAGCAGCCCGCCAGCGTACATCACCGTCAGCATGTTCGCACCGAGCGATTCCATCGACGTCCCTGGCTTGCGATAGCGGACAGCTTCGAACAGCATCAGCAACAGAAAACTGGCCGTCAATGCGGCAGCAACGATGCCCAGTGACAACAGCAAACCATCGCGGCCAATCGGTGCCTGAGGAATCCGTACGTGATACCACGCCGCCAGAATCACAGCCGCGTTGCAGACGGCGGTGATTTCGAACGATGGCTTCATCGCCCGAGTCGTCAGCAAATGCACCATCTCAAACGCGCCGCGGATGGCCAACAGCAGGCAGAATACCAGCAATGCCGGAGCGCCATTTCCGAGACCGGAATCCCACCAGAACAGTCCCAGTAAAGCGGGCACCAGGATCGCTGAAACTGTCAGTCGCCAACCAAGCATGAAGAATTCCTTATCGATTCAAAGGCCCTAACGCGGCAGGAGGCCCGCAGCCCATTCGAGCTGCCGCTCCGAATTTCCAGAAGACGCACGCACCGTACGAGCATCATTTCGAATAAGACTCTCACTAAGAGGCTTGTTGTAAGGGCGAACGTTAACTCCAGCAGTTTCACTGCCACGGGGTACTGTTCAGAAAAAGATACCGAGTGTCGGAATTCCTTCCGTGCGTTTTGTGTTTTCGCGGCGATCCTCTTTGCCCGGTTTTTAACTCGACGTATTCAATCCACCGAACCTACGGTCGCGATTTGCGTAGTCCTTCAAAGCCTGATGCAGATGCGGCTCACGAAAGTCTGGCCAGAACTCGTCTGCAATCCACAGTTCTGAATAGCTGATTTGCCATAACAGGTAATTGCTGATTCGAAACTCACTCGCCGTGCGAATCAACAGGTCCGGATCCGGCATCCCACTCGTCATCAAATGAGCCGCCACGGTTTCTTCCGTAATGGCTTCCGGAGACAATTCTCCCAACTGCACCTGCTTCGCGATTTTCTGCACGGCTTCCGTAATCTCCATCCTGGCGCCGTAGTTGACAGCCAGGCACAGCATCATGCCAGTATTGTCGGCAGAAACTTCTTCAGTGATCGCGATCTCTTTTTGAATCGCCGGATCCAGCTCTTCCAGCCTGCCGATAACTCGAAACCGCAGCCCCTGTGCCTGAATCAGCTTTCGCTCTTCGACCAGGTAGTGTCGCAGCAACTTCATCAGCAGCTTGAGTTCCAGCTTGGGGCGTTTCCAGTTCTCACTGGAAAAACAGTACAGCGTCAGCTGCTCTAAGCCCAGACGCGAACACTCTTCAACGATCGCTCGCACGGAATGCACGCCATTGCGATGTCCCTCAATGCGCGGGAAGCCGCGTTTCTGCGCCCAGCGTCCATTGCCGTCCATGATGATCGCAATGTGCCGCGCAAGTCTTTCGCGGCATAGCCCGAAGGCTTGGATTTCGGCATCTGTATACGCGGGTTCACGTGACAAGGAAGCAGCCTGAAGATTCTGTCGTTAAGGAATCGTCCCGAAACAAATTCCGTGACTGGTGCTTCCAGTCGCAGTCTATTTGCTGAACGAAGATTTTGGTTGGAAGTCCAGTCACAAAGAAATACGAAGGATAGCGAATTACCAAACAATCGACTACTGCCACGAACAGCCCCCCCCACGGCAACTTAGCTTTTCACATTGGTTTGCCCCGCGGTACAGGCACGACTGGTGAGCGGAATACCATAGCCAAACGAATTGTCGCTATTTCGAGCCTTCATGAATGGCAGCTTCCAGGCGATCGAGATTCTCGTTCAACCGATCAACAAACGATCTGCCCTCAATAGCCTGATCACAAACGTCGATCGCCACTGCGGGCACTCCTGACTCTACGAACAATTTCCGGATTGCTGCTGGAGCATTTTCACGAAAAACCAACACCCGCGGCTCGAGCGTCTTGAGCGCTGCGGCAAAATCCGCTGCCGGATCTTCTACGGACAGCTCCACCGTATGCAATTCGCACTTCAACGCCGAAATCAAATACGCAACATCGCTGCTATCGGTCAGGATATTACAAGGCTTCAGCTGCAACGCCTGCAGTCTCGCGTGAAGCTGATCAAGGCGTTGTCGCAGCGCTGTGGCCCGCGCGGAAATCTGGCCATGTTGATCAGGTGCGATTTTGATCAACTCCAACTCAACGCGATTCAATTGAGCAACCGCGAGTTCCGGGTCAAGCCAGGTCACAGCAGCGACGGCACCGACTGATTGCGATCCCTGCGGACCATGCTGATGAGTCACCTTGCCGTCGATACTCAAAAGTTGATTCGCATATCCGGCAAGTCCAGTTGCTGGAGTCGTCGTATCAATTGTTCGCGACCGTGGCAGGCTGAGGTTCTGTGTCCAGGGTTCGTAGCCAGCACCATTCAGCAGAATCAAATCGGCAGATTGCAGTCGGCGAACGTCGTCCGCCGATGGCACCCAGTCTTGCGGTGACGCAGCAGATTGGCCTGGCCACTCAACCACCACCGCAATGCCCGCAATTTCCGTGACTATCGCGAACAGCGGAAAGCTGGTCACCACAACAACAGGCGTCTTCTGTTCCACAACTGACGGTGTTTCGGCCGAATCGCTCGAGCACCCGCCGAACAAAAGACAGAACGCCGCCAGCAACGCCATCGCAAGGTCACTATTGCCTCGATCAATCACAGTGGATTCACCTGATGACGCATAGGGCGGCCTGCCAAACCGGCCAGCAGGTTGTCGGCCGCGATTTCCGCCATCGCATTGCGACTGGCGACTGTGCCACTGGCGATGTGCGGAAGGATCACACAGTTCGCAAGTTCGCGAAGCGGACTGTCTCCGGTCAACGGTTCAGGATCTGTGACATCCAATCCCGCTGCGAAAATCTGCCCTGTCGTCAATGCGCTGTGCAAAGCGGCCTCATCCACAACGCCCCCGCGCGCCGTGTTGACAAACACGGCATTCGATTTCATTGCCGCAAACTCCGACGCGCCGAACATCCGCGTTGTTTCCGGATTCAAGTCGGTATGCACTGATACAAAATCGCTTTCCGCTAACAGCTGCTCAAGGCTAACACGTGTTGCCCCAAGCTCATTGTCCGCGTCCGGTTTGTCCGTTCGCGAAGTGTACAGCACGTTCATTCCCCAGCCGAAGTGCAGCCGTTTCCCAGTCGCGTGACCAATGCGTCCCATGCCCACGATCCCAATCGTCTTACCGACAAGGTCCTGCCCAATAAAGCCCATCGGCTCCCACGTGAGCCACTCGCGGCGGCTCACGTTCTCGATTCCTTCACGTACGCAGCGTGCCGCCGCCAGCAACAGCGCCAGCGCCGTATCCGCCGTTGAATCGGTCAGGACTCCAGGCGTATTGCCTACTGCGATGCCTCGGCGAGTCGCTTCTTCAAAGTCGATGTTGTTGTAGCCGACCGCAAAATTGCTGATCACTTTCAACTGCGGCCCGACTGCATCGAAGAATGCCGCGTCAATTCGGTCGCTCAACAACGTCAACACACCATGACAGCCGATCGAGTTTTCGATCAGCACACCAGGGCTGGGCGGCAGCCGATCAGGCCAGACGGTGCAATCCGTCAACTCGCGAATCCGATCCAGACCCGCAGCAGGAATATTCCTGGCAACAAAGACTTTCGAAGACATGCAGCGTAGGTTCCTTAGCTTAGAGACTATTGAAAATCTGTCGGAGAGAATCATAGGCAAGACAGTCGCCCACGATAAGCGATTCAGGTTTTGTACTAAACAAGATCTTGAGGCGACTTACTTCGCTGAAGTGCTGCCGCTGATTGTCGTCGCACAACTTGCGTGATCAGGACGCATTCCTTTTCGTACTCCACGTTCGTATCTCGAAATGATTCTGTAGAGATTTCAGCGCACTTGAAAATATGTTCCTGAGTTTTACTGCAGCGGGAGTGTTGGTTCTGCTCGAAATCTGCTCATGTTCGGCAGCGGTGGCACCGTTGATTTCGACGTTGTTGTCATCCAGAGGGAGCGACAGCGTGTGAAAGATCTAGCGTCTGAGACGCGTCATAACAGAGATTCTTCACTCGCAAAGCCTCCTTCCGGATGCCCCGCGTTCATCGTTGAATTGCCGGAAAACTGGACGTTTTGATCGATCGTCCGAGAGTTTGGCGATTTTGGGCGGAGGGTCGCGAAATGTCCTTCCCCGTGTAATAGCACCGAAAAGGCAGGGTTTTTCAGTCTAGGCAGTTGCTAGAACTGCCTAGAACGCCGTCGGATGATTGGAAAACCAAATATCCGTGGGCAGACGTCACTTCGCCAACACGTAAGATGGTAGACTGCCGCACGTATACCACGGTGCGGGGAGGGACTATTTGGTTTAATCCCCACACAGAATTCGCGGCCATTCTGAGGAGGGCGTTGCTGATGCGTTGCCCGTTCTGTAAAAACGACGAAACGAAAGTCATTGACTCACGAACCAGTCAGGATTATTCCATTCGTCGTCGACGTGAATGCCTCGACTGCAGCCGTCGCTTTACGACTTACGAGCGTATTGAAGAGTCGCCAGTCAAAGTGATCAAGAAAGACGGGACGCGAATTCCCTTCGATCGCAACCGCATTCGATCCGGAATTGAAAAGGCGTGCTACAAACGTCCGATCAGCAACGAGCAGATCGACCAGGTTGTTGCAAACGTGGAAGCTGCAATCTACGAAGATGGACTGCGAGAGATTCCGTCGCGGCAGATCGGTGAGCTGGTGTTCAGCGCTTTGCGTGAGCTGGACAAAGTGGCGTTTGTCCGCTTTGCCTCCGTGTATCGTGAATTCCAGGACGTGAACGACTTCGTTGACGAACTGCAGCCGATGCTGGATAGCAACCGGGATCGTTCCTGAAGAGGCGTTGATGACTCAAGTTCCAAAGTCAGGTCAGGTGCCACTGAAATCTCGACATTGGAAACGTCCCTCGACCTGCGTTGCTGCCGCGATCACATTAGTCGTTGGCATTGCAGCAGGCTCCGTCCTGCCACTGCGGCCACATGTGGCTCTGGCAATTGCGCTCGTATGGATTTTGGCGAGTATTGTCTGTGTCCTTTGGGGCGATTACAGACAGCCGGCGCACGGTGTCCGAGCCGCGCGACGGGCGGTGACGTTCTGCCTTGTTGTCGGAATGTTGGCGTTAAGCATCTGTCACTGGCAGTCTCATCAGCCGCAAACGGGGCAGGCGATGCTGCGTCAGTTTTGCCGTGACGACGGTGGTAGTTTCATCCGGCTGCGAGCCACCGTGACGTCCGTGCCTGTCGTGCATCAGTCACCTCCCGACGAGTTTTCTGTGCAACGTGTCTCTGATCCACAGACGCGGTTTCGAGCTGCGGCTATTGATGTCGTGACCGGCACGCTGAAGCAGCCTGTGTCCGGAAATTTTCAGGCGTACGTGACAGGTGATGCGACCGGGCAAGTTGCCGTTGGTGAGCCAGTTTCGCTCGGGGACGAAGTCTTGATTACGGGGCGTTTGACGTGGCCGGAATCGCCAGGAAATCCAGGAGAGTTCGACTTCCGCAACTATCTCACGCAGCAGCAGATCTCGGCGCAGCTGTTTGTCGTTGACCCGGGAGCGATTTCTGTCATTCAGAAGGTTGGCAGGTTGGATCCTCGTCGCTGGGTTAGTTTTTTGCGGCAGGATGCCAGAAACATCATCGTTAGCAATGTGCATCCGAAGGTACAGGGAATTGCATTGGCACTGTTGCTCGGGAATCGGCATCAGCTGCCAACGGAACTTGAAGAGTCATTCATATGCAGCGGCACCATGCATTTGCTGGCGATTTCCGGATTACACGTCGGGATCCTGTGTTTGTTTCTGCTGCGGACAGCCAACCTGCTGCTGCTGTCGCGCCGCAGGGCCTTGCTGATCAGTGTTGTGATTTGTGTGATTTACGCGATGGTGACCGATCTTCGCCCATCTGTCGTCCGAGCCACGGTGTTCTTTGTGGTGTTCGCTGTCAGTGAATTTACGGGACGGAAAACGGGAGTCGGCGATCTATTGGGCATCACTGTGGTCATTATGCTGCTGAAAGACCCGAATCTTGTGTTCAACATCGGCGCATGGCTGTCGTTTTTGGCGGTGGCAGCGCTGGGCCGCGTCGCGGGACTGGCGGCACCCGACGAAGTGGATCGCGAGGCTCCCATGGATGCCATCACGCGATGGGAAAAAATTCGTCAGCAGTTTGCGGAACAAAGAACGTGGATCTCATTGCGTTACAGACAGTCAATCTTCGTATTGGTCGCCACCACTCCGCTGGTAGCTGCTGCGTTTCATGTTGTTTCGCCTGTTGGCCTTGTGGTGAATGTCTTACTAATTCCAGTGATTTTTGTCTGTCTGTGTGCCGGTTTTGTGACGTTGATTGTCGGCATGCTGCTCCCGTCGGCCGCGTTTCTTCCTGGCACGATCTTTTCGTGGTCGCTGGGAGGAATGATGGCAGCAGTCGAATGGTCAGCGTCCGTGCCTGGCGGCCATATTTACGTTCCCGATCTGCCAGGCTGGTTTGTTCCTGTCTACTATGTGCTATTAGCTGTGGTGTTGTTTTCGCGCTGGCCACTGTTGGCAACGGTCACGCGCACTGCTTTGTTGATCAGTGTTTCATTCGCGTTCTTTTATTGCACGACGCCTCGGCCGGCCGAGGGAATCCGTTTGACGGTACTGGACATCGGACACGGCAGCGCTGCGGTACTGGAGATAGACGGTCAAGTGTGGCTGCTGGATGCCGGAGCTCTAACCCGCAGTGATCGGACGACCGATGTGGTTTGTCGGTTCCTGTGGAATCGAGGCTACCACAAGGTGAACGGGATTCTCATCTCGCACGCAGACATGGATCACTACAACGCGGTACCGGGGATTATGAAACGCATGCCGATTGGAGAAATTCGGACCTCATCCGATTTTCTGAATTCTCCCGCTCCTGCCGTGCAGGCATTGATTCGCATGGCAAGACAACAGCGAATCCCGGTCTCGCTGACGTTTGACGGAGACCACTGTTCGGTGAACGACGTACAAGTGCAGATTCGTCAGGCGGATACGCGTCAGTTATCAGCGAACACGCAGGACAACGAGAAGTCGCTGGTAGTCCTCGTGTCGTATGCCGGACGCCGTCTGATTGTTCCGGGCGACATTGAAGGCGCTGGTTTGGATCAATTGGTCACAACGCTGAGTTCCGCCGATTTTTTAGTCAGTCCCCATCATGGCTCTGCCATGTCGAACACACCGGAACTGGCTACTAACACCAAACCGACTTATGTGGTCGCAAGTTCCCGCAATGCGTTAAGTCGTCGCGGGCTGGAGAACGTCTACGCTGAGGCGAAATCCGTGATGTACACCAGCGAATCCGGCGCCGTCACGGCCAGTATTCAGCCCGACGGCGAGTTTGAGGTGTCGCAATTTCGACTGACGGGAATTTGACGTTGGTGTATTATGCACCTCGGCAGGAATCTATTCGTTTAACGGGTTATGTGAAAGAACTTCTGCCGACGTGCTTATGCGACTGGAAAACCTTGTGGTTTGTAAAATGCCCCGCATGACGTAAACAGTCGAACAAACGTACGCTGAGCGAGTTCTCCTTTAAGTTCGCCACCGCAGTGGTCAATGCAACAGTTCGAAAATCGAAATGCAGAATTACGGCAAGCCGGGAAAACTCTACGAACGCGGAGACGATTCCGAACTCTTCGTCGTAGAAGGCGACTCAGCGGCTCGCGCGCTAAGCCAAGTCCGCTCGCCACGTACACAGTCCGTTCTGCCGATGCAGGGCAAGCCGATGAACGAAACAAAAAAGGGACGAAGAAGATCTTGAAAACAACGTGCAGTTCGCCGCGCTGATGGACGCAATGGGGACTCAGATTGGTGACGAATTCGATCTGTCAAAGATTCGTTACCAGCGAATCATTCTGCTGTTTGATCCCGATGCTGACGGAATCCATGGACGCACGTTGTTACTGTTGTTCTTTCATAAGTGGATGAAACCGCTGTTGGATTCCGGGCGCATCTTCGATGTGCAAGTTCCTTGCTGGAAACTCGATTCAGAGAAACTCGACTCGCCGAAGTTCGCATCCACAGATGAGCAATTTCAGGAGTTGAAGACCCGACTGGAATCAGAAGGGATCGACGATCTCAAGACCACACGTTTTCGCGGCATCGGCCGTGTCGGCGAAGATACTCTGTCAAACTTCTGCACTAATCCGGAAACTCGTCACATCTCACTGCTGCCTTCTGAAGATGCCGAAGACGCGATCCGATTCTTTGGACAGCTCCGCAGCATTATGCATCCTGACGGCTAAGAAATCGTTCACGAAGGTGTCGGGCGTCTCTTCAGTTTTTGAAGCAAATTCAGCAGCAATCGGCCATCGACAGGTTTATGGACAACCTCGCAATGCTGGAGTGCCGCCGTGATGTTCGTCACCAAAGTGTCTCCGGTGATCAGCACGACTGGCAATTCCTGATCTTCGGTGAGCTTACGTACCTGCCTTGCGATGTCGACGCCATTCATGCCTGGCAGTCTGTAGTCAGAAATGAGTATGTCCGGTACAAGCCCTTCGTCTAAGTGTGCGAATGCGCCGTCGCTGTCCTTTGCCGCATGAACGTAGTGTCCCGCGCCTTCGAACAGCATTCGAGTGGCCGCCCGAATCGCAGGATTGTCTTCGACAAGAAGCAGGTTCAAATTACTGTCAGTGTCTTCGGAAATCTTTGAGTCAGATTGGTGAGAGGCAAAGGCAGGAAGCTTGCAGCTTGGAAGCTCAACCAGGAAACAGGATCCGACTCCGGGGGTTGATGTTGCCGTGACATTGTGGTCCAGCAGACGAGACACATGCTTTACGATCGACAGGCCAAGCCCCAGTCCTTTGCGACGGTCGCGGACCGCGTTGTCCAGCTGAACATACTCCGCAAAGATCTCTTCGAGATTCTCGGCTGCGATGCCGATGCCTGTATCTTCGACTTCGATCCTGGCGCGGTCTCCCTGATCGAGACATCGCACATTAATGACGCCGGATTCTGTATACCGAATGGCGTTGGCAATCAGGTTTTCCAGTATCCGTTTTAGCAGTGCCGGGTCGCTGCGAACCGCGCACTCGGGCGTTTCGAATTTTAGTGACAAGCCTTTACTCGCAGCTTGAGGCTCGTTGCCTGCGCGGAGTTCGTCAAACAGTCGATGCGGGGAGAACTCTTCCAGATTCGCCTGGACCGCACCGCTTTGCAGCATCGAGATATCGAGCAGAGCATCAAGGAGTTCCCGCGTTGCGTCCAGTGACTGTCTAATGATCTGGCAGATTTCCAGATTTTTTGGTTCGGCAAGTCGCTGCTCGAGCACCGCCAGGTAAATACCAATCGCTGCCAAGGGTTGTCGCAAGTCGTGACTGGCCGCCGCCAGGAATCGAGTCTGAACTTCGGCGGCCTTCTCGGCGACCTCTTTGGACTGCTGCAGCGATTCTGCTGCCGTAACATGAGCGGTGATATTGTGAAAGATCCCTCGCGCTGCTACCGGCCGGCCATCCTTAAACTGGCAGTTGACATTTGCTTCGACCTTAATCAGATCGCCGCCCTTGGTGACAAATGTCGCTTCGACGGCCCCAATCTGCTCGCCAGCCATGGCGGTTTTTATCCGTTCCCGGCATCGGCCATGATCGTCCGGATGGATCAGATCAAAGATCGTTAGCTTGCACAGTTCTTCTTCCGTATATCCGGTCGCCTTGTACGCGGCTGGATTCACATACAGAAACTTCCCGTCCAGGCTAATGCAATGGATCAGATCGTCGGCATTCTCGAACAGCTCCCGATATTTTTCTTCGCTGTCCTGTAGTTCTGCCGTGCGTTGTTGAACGCGTTGTCCCAGTAGCTCGTGACTTTCTCGCAATTGCTGCTCGGCGACATAACGGCAGGTCACATCGCGATGGACATGTAGAAAGTGCGTGACCTCACACGCGGCATTACGAACTGGCGTCACGGAAAGCTCGTTCCAGAAACTGGTGCCGTCTCTGCGATAGCTTTTGATTGTGGCGTTGTATTCCTCGCGATCAATAATCGCCTGGTTGATTTCCTGGGTGGCGGACAAGTCCGTGTCGACTCCCTGCAGCAGCGGTTGGCTCACTCCCAGAACTTCTGCGCGACGGAACTGTGTCAGCGTCTCGAAACCCTGATTTGCGTAAACCACCGGAAGATTTGGCAATCGAGCGTCTGTCACCACAGTCCCATGCTGCATGTTTTTCTCAATTGCCAGGGCGATTGCTGAAGAGTTGCGGCGTTCTTCCAGCAGGGACGAAACCGCTCGGCCAAGCTGCCATAGTGCATCACGCTGAGCGTCCGTCAGCGACCGCGGTATCTGATCGATGACGCACAGCGTTCCCAATGCCAGGTTGTCACGCGTTACCAGCGGAACTCCAGCGTAGAATCGAATATTCGGCGCTCCGGTGACAAGCGGGTTGTCGTGGAAACGCTCATCCAGTGCTGCATCTTTCACTTCCATCAACTGATCCGGCACCAGGATGGCGTGAGCACAGAAGGCGGCATCTCGCGATGTTTCGCGGACGCTTAATCCGACACACGACTTAAACCACTGTCGGTTGTGGTCAACAAGAGTGATCAGCGCGATTGGCGTTTCACAAATGGCAGCGGCTGCTTTTGTGATGCAGTCGTAGGTCTCCTCGCTGGGGGTGTCGAGTACCCCGTGCAGCAGCAGGGAGTTTAATCTCCCCGATTCATTGGATCCGATGGCGGCGGTCATCATTGCTTTGAAACTCCTCAGCTGACATGCCACAGCTGTTTGGCGTACGGCGTGCTCGGTAGGACTAGTGCAAATGAATGACCTATGCAACTCCTGGCTGGGGCAATACGGTCACGATGGTCGGCTGGACAGTTCAGTGGAGTCGGGGATTCACCCTATTTGTGCGTCCAGACTTGACGTTAGCAGTGTCGCGGATAGCCTGGCGATTTGTCACAACTTCCGTAGGGGAGGCGGGTGGTCGCTTTTACAAGTCACGCAACAGGGCATTGACGAGCGTCGCTGCTTTTCTTGGTAGGCTGCCTTAATTCGCCTGGGCCCAGAGTTTTCCGGCGGCG
>CALFOL010000060.1 GCA_937919915.1 uncultured Planctomycetaceae bacterium | reverse complement strand
ACCATTCACGACAATAAGTAAACTGCTCTAGCTCAGCCGAGCGTTCACGAATTCAAGAATGTCGTTTTCTGTGGTGAGGTTGCGTTTCTTGTCAGTGACGACGGAATGCTTGCAGCCCTTCAGAGTTTTGGAGGTGAATCGTTCCACGCCATCGTCGTTCATAAAACTGACAATGGAATCAACGTGTGATTGGCGAGACAACGGGTCGTTTTTGTAGCGATACCCCTGAGCACAACCGGCTCCCAACTTGTTAACTTCTCGCCGGACGTTGCATTGTTGTGTCTTCGTTAGCCCCAGCGATTCGCGAAAGACGAAGGGAAACGCGGGCTGGCAACAGACGACGGAGTTAACGGCGGGTTCGGCAAACGTCACCAGTGCGAAGCTTCCTGTCAGGCACATGCCGATGACTCCCACTTTCCGGCTTTCATGTCTGGACGACACCACACCGGCCAGATGCAGCACCATCTTGTGAATTGGCTCTCTGGTTGTCCTTCGGTTTGGTTCCGCCAGTACAGCTTTCGAAATTCGGATGAAATACAAAGTGACAACATCTGCAGAGAAGACTTCGCCTTGCCCATTTTGCCGAACATCAGCGGTGCATATACCTTGAAACCCTGGTTCGCCATCTTGATGCAATAACACAGAAACGGTTTGGTCATCCCCGGCAGCTCGTGCACCACAATAATCGGCTTGTCGCCTTCCTTACTGATGAACACATCAAACTGCCGCTGCCCGTTGTCGACCTTATCGTCGAGACAGAACAGCTTGTCGAATTCGGCTATCGGGTCGCTATCGTCCGTCATTAAATTGCCACTTATGTCGATGTCGCTTGCCGAATGCACTTCACCGTAGTTGAACGGCTAATTGCATCGAGAAGGCGGCTCTCCCTCCTCACGCTGGGTCGGGCTGGCGTGCGCCGAGTTCTCGGTCAAGGTCCAGCATCGCCGATGGGTCGTCTTTCAGCATCTTGAACTTGGCGACGATTTCCCGGACGCTCTTTTCTTCTTCTACCTGCTCGGTGATGAACCACTGGAGTTCGACCAGAGCCGCAAAGGCTCTCTCGTTGTGCGCGAGTTCGTACAAATCGTTGATGGATTCGCTGACGGCGTGTTCCTGCTCCAGAGCACATTCGAAAACATGCGGAATCGATGCGAATTCGCCTGGAGGAGCGGGAAGTGCTTCGAGCTTCACTTTACAACCCCGTGCAATCAGGAAGTTGTAAAGCTTCATGGCGTGTCCTTGCTCTTCCTGGCTTTGAACCTGCATCCACGTCGCGCTGCCGAGGAAGTTGTTTAGCTCGCAATAAGCGGACATTCCAAGGTAAGCATACGAGGAACTCAGTTCCATATTGATTTGTTTATTAAGTGCGTCCTGAACAACCTGTGGTAGCATTTTATTCCTCCTGGAGAATCAACAACACCTGTAATTGTAGAGCATCGCCAAACGATGAAAAGCCACAGAATAATTTCGATTCTTCACCCCGGACCGCAACGGGCAGCAGCGTGGCGACCAGCAGGGTTCATACGATGTGAATCAGTGGACGTTTCGATTTACGCATAGGTTCTTTTTTAGATCGTCTGCGTACGAAAGCCAAAGCGTTGGACCCTGCAGGCGTTCCGCGTCGGCTTCAGAGGCGGTGGGGTTGCGGAATATCACAGCAATACGAAGATGCTGCAGTCCTGCGGAACAGTCATTGCATCAATAATCATGCGATCGCCCTCGTCGAGGCAGCTGAGGACGAGACCGCTCAATTCAACGCCAAAGTCATCAACAACAACAGCGGTGGCCGAGATGCGAACCGTCATACTCTGTGCGCACTGCAGGTCACCCCCTCACTCCATTACAGCGTATTACGCTGACTTGTGGCCGCGGGGCACGCGTTTCGATCGAAGAAAGCCTGCTCCCGCGAGCGAGTCCCGTTCACAACAATAAGTGAACTGCTCCAGGGTTCTCATTCTGTCTGTCGCGGAACCATTTGTTCGGGCAGGTACCGTCGCAAAAATGGAGCGTCAACGAATCGACGCAGCACCCAACACAGGATCTCAACCGTGCGTTTTGGCACTGAGTTCGTCGGAGTTCCGTCGCTGGAAAGTGTGAATCCGTCAAGACTCATGCGCACATCCCACGCTTCTCGTTCGGCAAACTGATTCACGCGGTCCATGACACGTTTGGCCCAAACAATGCCGTAGAGATCTCGAAAATCCACCCACAGCGCAGTCAAGTCGCCATCCTGCTGCTGCACCAGGGGCGCTTCCTGCATGTATCGCCCGGGTAATAACGAGCCAGCCAATGTCAGCAGCGCGCAACCGACGGGCAGGCTCCAGGAATTGTCATGCGACATCCAGTCGCTTAGTGGCAGGACGATCAGCGTTGTCCCCACAGCACAGACCAGTGCCGCACCAGTATTGATGGTTCCGAAATAGTTGCCACTGCCCATGACCAGCACAAACAGGAATCCGATCAGTGTTGGCGTCGGAATTTCTATCGCGTTCTCGGCATTCTCCGCCAGCATCTGCGATACCGATGGCCACTGCAGCACAGCAACCAATGGCAGCACCACAAACCAGGGCCACGCGCCGGCTCCGGGACGTCGAGCCCCCAAAATCGCAATAAACGGCGTCAACAGCATCACGGCGGCCAAGTACTGTAACGCGGAGCGATACTGCTCAGGGATTCCCAGTAACGGCCACTGACATGTGATGCAGACCAGACACGCAAGAACGGCGGCAAAGGCCCAACGACGCGCTGATTCCGCGGTAGTGCTCCTTGTCAGGTGCTTAATTCCGAAGATCTGGCGTAACAGTATCGCCAGGCAGATGAGGGCAGTCACATTCATTTTGCAGTCAGAAAACCCGAACAGGAGAGAGGCCAGGGATTGGTCCGAAAATGTGTCAAGGCGAATTTTTCACACTGTGACGGTTTTTCGTATTTCAACGCATTTTCTACGTCTGCCGAAACCGATGATTATTCCGGATCCAGACATTGAAGCGGTCATCTCGCTTTATCGGACTGTTAGATGTCGGGGTCCACGAGTGGATCTTGATTGGGATCTCACACTACCGCGACTTAGTGTTCTGTCAATCCGAGACAGAGCACTGCGGTCACGGGACATCATAGGATCGAAGCCGGACAAACGTTCGGGAAGAGCTCAGGGGGAGTTCAGAATGCATTGGAAACGTTCTACCTGTGGAATACTACTTAGCGGAAGCCTGTGTGTTTTCAGCATGGGCTGCGCTGCAATGAACGCGATCGTTAGCTCGCCAGCGGGGACTGCTGCAGGACAGCGGTCACCCGAACGCATGGCGGCCATTGGTCGCGTGTTTGAAAACCAGGGGAAATACGCTCAGGCTCAGGCCATGTACCGCAAGGCACTGTCAGAGGATCCCAAGAGTCAGATTGCCAAGGAAAGATTAAACGCCATCGCGGCGATGAACTCGAATAAAATCTTTCAGTCTTCAGGAAAAAAACAGCCATCAATATCAATGCTTGCGGTTGCAGATTCCCTGAACGGTCAAAACCGTTTGAAACCAAGACGCCTCGGAGCTCGACCTGTTGAGAGTCTTCAGGAGCCAGTCAGAATGGCAGCATCTCTGACACCTGCAAAAACGAGTGGCACCCTACTTAACATTACTGCTGACGTAGCCAAAGATGTTACGGAAACTGTTGAACCTGACGCCAGCGAAGTGCTGAAACTCACAGATCCGGGTTGGAAGCTTGATCAGAACATCGCCCGGAACAAGTCTGAAGTGGCGAATGCGGCTTTGTCTTTTGCTCCGGCAAACGACGCGACCACTCTCGCTATTGCCACAGTTGGCTTCGAAGGCAGCGACAACAAGGTTGCCACCGTGGCTTCACATGATGATTCCTGGAAATCTGCTAACCGTATCGTATCCCTGGAAGCGTTGATCGAATGGTCGGAAGCACCAGCAGACAACACGGACAACCTGCTGTTCGCACTCACGGATGGTCAGGACGACGCTGTGAAGGCTTACGCAGCGACTCTGCTGGTCGAATGTCCTGCGGACAACGTTGAAATTAATGCCGCCCTCAGAAATGTCAGCAAGACTGCGTCACCCCTGTTACGGGTTTCGTCGCGAGACACGCTGATTCAACGAGGCGAGCTGGACAATGACACTGTCAACGATCTGCTCGAATTGCTGACAGAATCTCATGCTGCAATTCAATCGCAGGCAGCGGCGAGTCTTAGAAACATAGCCGGAACACAGTGGGCTCCGCAGTGCGTGAGTCGCCTGACGGAAATGCTGACAGATGGCGATTCGACGGTCGAAACTGTCGCAGCAGCAACATTGGGAGACTTTGGAGCGGACGCGACATCCAGTCGCAACGCACTGAGCGACGTCGCGGCGAACAGTACAGACGAACTCACTCGAGCAGCCGCTGATCTGGCACTAAACCGAATTCCAGCGGCAGATTGTCTTCTGCCGCCCGTCGAGACAACGGCAGAAGACAATGAGAGTACACCGACGCAGAGCGTCAATGGTTACCTCCCAATCGTAGAGTAAATCCATCAGTTTGAAGAATCGGGCGCAGTGTTATTTCGATTCGAATTTGCAGGCGATCGCCTGTCAGTGGAGTCAGGGAAGATGAAACGGATCACGACCGCAATTATGTTGCTGACATTGAGTATTGCTCTCGGTGGCTGTGCATCGTTGACAGATAGCGTTGTCTCAGTCGAAATGTGCATCAGAAACCAGGTCCTTGCCCAGAAGGCATGGGGCCATTGGTCCTGGTGTTACGACAAACTGGATAATCCATTCGATTTTGCCTGCGGTTTCAAAGCCGGCTATCGAGACATTCTGGAGGGAGGCAACGGCTGTCAGCCAACTCTTCCACCGAAGTGTTATTGGAAACCACAGCATCAGACACCGGAAGGTCGCTGCAAAGTGCACGCCTGGTTTGACGGGTTCTCTCACGGAGCACTCGCGGCCAAGCAGGATGGCTATGGAGATATGGGACAGATTCCAATCTCTCCGACAGCCCAGGCAAATCTCGATAGAGCTCGACGTCCCGTTGAGCAGAATGACATTTATTCGAACTATAGCAGTAACGGTGCGGCCCAGGTGCCGGTCGGTGATCCCATTCAGCTGGCTCCACCATCTGTGCCTGGCATGGAGGACGTCGCACCTGATGCTCACCTAGCCATTCCTGTGCCGCTGCGGCCTTACGAATAGCGATCAGTACCGAAACGGAACCTGGTGTGTCTGTTGAGACACTTTATCAATTATCCGCTGCAAACGACAGCAAACCTTAGCCCCGATATCTCAAACGGGGCGTTCAGATTGCGAGACATCTTCACTAGCTGGGGATGGAGGAATTCTCATGACGAATCATACGACACAACACGTACTCAAGACTCAGAACACTGCGAAGCAATCGCCGCATCGCACGTTATGCGTGGTCGCTTTGCTTGCGATGACGTCGCTCACCGGTTGCTCGTCCCTCAGTGTTACTGGTGTGCCGGTGTCACGCGTCCCTCGGCAGCTGCTGAATAGCGAACGCAAAGACGACTTCGAGGATATCTCGATGTTGCGTCTGCGACAGGATTCGCCTGAGTATTACGCTCTGGGACCTGGCGACGTTCTGGGCTTCTATGCTCAGAACCTGTTCGCAACAGAGAACGAACTGCCACCCGTGCACTATTCGGAAAATTCGGCCCTGCCGCCAGCAGTCGGTGTGCCAGTGCCTGTTCGCGAAGACGGGACGATTTCACTGCCGTACCTCGAACCGTTCAATGTTGAAGGCATGTCACTGGTTGAAGCGACAGAGCTGATCCGCCGTGCCTACACGGAACAGACGGAAGAGGGTCAAGATCCGATTCTGAAAGCAGACAGCCAGGTCAGCTTGAGTATGATTCATCGTCGTACAGTGCGAGTGCTGGTGATTCGCGAAGAATCAGGTGCTGTTGCTGATGTGACCAAACGCGGCACAGGAACGATTGTCGACCTTCCAGCCTACGAAAACGATGTGCTGCACGCGTTAAGCCAAACCGGCGGTCTGCCAGGGCTGGATGCGAAAAACGAAGTGCTGATCTATCGCGGCATGTTTGCTGACGGCGTCAACTACGACCAGATTCTAAACAACGCCTGTCTGGATCAATGCAACTGCGAAGACGAATGCTTCTGTGATGAATCACCAATGCCGGATCCTCCGAATGTGACTCGCATCGCACTGCGATACCATCCCACTCGGCCGCCAACGTTTACTCATGAGAACATTCTGCTGAATGACAACGACATCGTCATCATTCGCAGCAGAGACAAAGAAACCTTCTTCACAGCTGGTCTGCTCGGCGGCGGAGAACACTTGCTGCCTCGAGATAAAGACCTGGACATCATTGGTGCCATCGCCATGGCTGGTGGACCACTCGGAAACAACGGAACCGGTGTCGGGTCGATCGGCCTCGGCGGACGTGGCGGCGGTGGTGGTGGTAACCAGGCTTGTCAGCCGTCTGAAGTGATCCTGATTCGTGAGCTTCCGTGTGGTAATCAGATTTCCATGAAGATTGACCTCAACAAGGCTCTGACAAGTCGATCTGAACGTATTCTGATTCAACCAAACGATGTCGTGATGCTGCGATACACGCTGGGGGAAGAAGTCGGCAACCTGTTGATCGGGTTGTTGCCGTCTTACCTGATCGGCCGCGGTGGTGGACGCAACGGTGGTTTCTAACACTGCCTGACATATATGAATGCCCAGGGCCGCACTTCACTGGAAGTCGCGGCCCTTTTTTATGCGCTCGATCTGTCGTAACGGCGTGGCGGTATCTTTAGCAAAACCGCCGAATTGCCAGTATGTAGTCGCAACTTTCCGGCAGTCTGCTACCGGCATCGGCAGTTGCTGCCGATGTGGGGCGGCGGCGACAGACCAGTCGGGACGCACAGCTGATTCGGCCGCCGACTCGCCTCCACGCTCAGCGTCATTCGTGATAGATCTACGCACATAGCAGCTTCTCGTCCCAAACGACTGTTAGCGGAATGAAGCTGTTGGTTCACCGAATTCGCAACGGAAAACGTCCCATGCTCAGGTCTGCCTCAGTATTGATTATTCTCTGTACCGTCCTCTCAGGCGCGAGTGCTCAGGAGCAAAAGTTCCCGTACAAAGCGCGCGTGACCGCTGCGGAAGTTTACGTTCGCAGCGGTGCGGGTGAAGCATTCTACCCCACGAAGTCATTGGTGCGTGACACGACGGTCACAGTCCGGCGTCACGATCCAGGTGGGTGGTATATGATCGATCCGCCGGAAGAAAGTTTCAGCTGGATACCCGCCAGATACGTGCAACGCACGGGCACTAACGAAGGACAACTGCTGGAAAGCAACGTTGTCGTTTTCGTTGGCAGTGCCTTTGGCGACGAGACTCACGTTTGGCAAAGAAAGCTGATGGCTGGCGAACAGGTTTCGATTATCAAAGAACAGGATGTGGAGACTCTGGCGGGCCCCAAACGCATGTATCGCATTATGCCACCCGCTCGGGAATACAGGTGGATTCCCGGATCGGCCGTACTTCCAATTGGCGCTGTCGCTCAACAGCAGCGTGACATGAACCCATATGAAGTCCCATCGCAGATCATCAAACAACGGGAGCAGCAGGAACAAACTCAGGGGATCGCAACGGTCCCTGCGGAATCACCACAACCTGCTCCGGGAACACGGTTCACACAAAGTGATCGCCTGGCCCAGATCACGAAGATTCGGAACGAACAACGGCAACTGCATGAGCTGGATCAGCGGTTTCGTAACATGATTCTGTCTGACCCATCACAGTGGGATCTGGAAAACATGGAGCAGGCGTATCTGGACCTGCAAAGCAAGGCGGAATATAAGCCGGTTGCCGGCCAAATCGATCTGCGATATCCAGCAATCCGGCGTTATCGCCAACGCAAAGCAGAGTTGGAAGATCTGAATCGGCTGACGTCTGAGACCGAACGACGTGACTCGCAGTTGCTGTCATCTCAGTTTGGCATCGGAGTCGAACAACCAATGGTCAGTGGAACTCTTCCACTGCAGCCGGGGCAAACCATTCCAACAGTTCCTTTCGGTATTCCCACCAGCCAGCCGAATTACCCGATCGCTGTTGATGGTTCGATGTTGATTCCGAATATCGACGCAGCATTCAACACAACCGGGCCGATTACGACTTCGCCCGAGATGCCGGTGACCAGCATTCAGCCACCGAATCCCCTCAATGGTCCGACGGCGTCCTTCCCGGAAGGTGCAGGCACGAAAGTGTATGTTGGTGCTGGTTATGTGCAGCGGGGAACTGCCGACGAAGGCTCGGGCTACCTGTTACTGTCGAATGAAGGAAAGGTGTTGGCTCACCTGAAACCGAACGGCAATGTGAACCTGGAAGAACACATCGGTCGTCCTGTTGGATTGAAGGGCAATCGCTATTTTGATCAGTCGATCAAGAGCGATCGGATTGATGTGACTGGTTTGGAATCGGTGACAATTCGCTAAGCTAAGACAAACCTTCTTCTATACCGAACTGGTGGCCCGAGTCGACGTCTTCGCTTTGCCTTCAATGCGCACTTTGACGATGCGGCGTTCGTCGGCTTCCAGCACCGTCAGTTTCAGGTCGTTCCAGAAATGTTCGTCGCCGGCAACCGGGATGCGGCCAAAGCATGACATCATAAAACCGCCAATGGTGTCGAACTCTTCGTCCTCTGGAAAGCTGTAGCCGAATTCTTCGTTCAAGTCATCCAGGTGGAAGCGAGCGTCCACTTCAGTGCGGCCTTCGGTGTGGTGTCGCCACAGAGACTCGTCCTTCTGATCGTATTCGTCGGAAATATCACCGACGATTTCTTCCAGAATATCTTCCAGAGTCACCAGCCCCGAAACGCCGCTGTATTCGTCCACCACGATTGCCATGTGGACTTTTTGTTGCCGCATCGCTTCCAACAGGTCGCCGATACCCTGAGACTCCGGCGCGTATAAGACGTCGCGAGCAATGTCCCCCACGCAGGTCACCATGCCAGTGTCGACTTCCGCTACGTGCGACAGCAGGTCGCGAGCGTAAAGGATACCCACAATGTCGTCGATACCGTCACGAATCACAGGGACACGTGAGAACCCGTTTTCGATCATTTCGGGCAACGCTTCGCGTAACGTGATGATCGCACTGATCGTCACAATGTCGGTGCGTGGTGTCATGATCGCTGCGACATCCTCCGTCTGCAGACCAACCACGCGGTGAATCATCGTCGAGGCGTTGGACTGTATGACGCCTTCCCGCCGACTTTCTTCGACAACGGTCAGCAATTCCTCAGTCAACAGATTGGCCGCCGTATCGGAATCAGGTTCCGGGACTCCGAACACGCGGTGCACAATCCGGTCAAGGCGAATTGAGGCCTGCCAGACAGGGGACGCTAAGCGGCAACCCAGATTCACGAATGGCCACGTTCTATACAGGAACGCTTCGCCTGTGACGCGTGACAGTGTCCATGGCAGCACAACAAACACGAACCCAATCGCCAACATGACCGAGAAACTCTGTAATGTCCACGAAACAATCGCCTGCCAGTTGCCTGTTGATGGATACGACAGATTCTGAAAATAAGTCGTTCCCGCGCCGCGCCAGACGGCGGTCGTGATCAGCAGTAACAGCAACAGTTCAGACAACAGCAGGCACTTTTCGTAGCTCTGCAGAATACGCCCGAAGCGATCCTGCTTGCCGTGGGTTCGGCAGACGTCTTCCAGGCGGCTGCGAGAAAAATCCCGCAGACTAAAACACAGCAGTGTCAGGCCGAAGATGACTGCTCCAGCGATCATCGCAACAGCGTTACCAAAGACACTCATTACAAACACCCCTCACCCTCAGAATTCTCGGTGCCCAAACTGGGGGGAGGTTCGTCGTCATCGCCTGCAATGTCGCCAGGATACTGCGGCGTCAGCCCCAACCCCTGCAGAATTGCTCGCTCTCGAGATCGCATCAGTTCCTTCTCGTCCGGTGTAAGATCATCGTAGCCACAGATGTGAAGCATTCCATGTATCGCATAAAGTGTCAACTCGTTCTGCGGCGACCAGCCACATTGTGGAGCCATTTCCGCCGCATATTCGTAGCTCACCACGATTTCCCCTTCGATGGACGCGCCGAGGCTGCGACCGTCAGGCAGTTGGCTGCGGGCCTCGATCGTGGCGTCTGCACACATCCAGTCCAGCTGAAAACTAATTACGTCCGTCGGATAATCGTGCTGCAGATGCTCACTGTTCAGGCGATGCATCGTTGCATTATCCACAATTGTAACGCTCAAAACGGCCGACTGAACGCCTTCCACCTGAAGACCGTATGCGACTGCTGCACTGATCGCGGAAACGTCGATATCACTGGGGACATCGCAACTTGAAATGTCGATTTCGAAGGGCATAAATACACGAGTTGAAAGTGGAAGTGGAAGTCTAAGATCTGAAACCTGACATTCAGCAGCTCGCTCTACCAGTGTTCAACCGGACCGTTCGGCACTTTGATCAATGCTGTTGCCACGGTTGATTCCCGTTCACCGTGTCGCTGGCGAATTTCTGTCACCAGTTGCCGAAACTCGCTCTCTGATTCGAAACGCCTCAGCCGGTCTTCCAGATATTCCGGAATCCCGAGCGTCGCGCCGTACCACGCGGCGAATTTTCGAAACAGCAGACAGCTGTAGTCGCCGTGTTGTTCGGCCATCAGCGTAAAGTGATCTGACAAAAACGCAACCTGTTCGTCGGCCGTGGGCTCGCGAGATTTCTGTCCGGTTTCTATGTCCTGGAGCTTCCGAAAGATCCACGGATCCAGCATGGCGCCGCGACCAATCGCCACCGCCGCGCAACCGGTTTCGGCCAGCATCGACAAAGCGTCTTCCGGTGTCCGCACGTCACCATTCGCGATAATCGGCATCGACTTCACAGCCTGTACGGTTTCACGAATGCCAGATCGATTCACGTTGCCGCCGAATCCCTGCTGGCGCGTCCTGCCGTGCACTGTCACAGCCGCCACACCGATGTTTTCGAACGCTGCCGCCAGTTCCGGAGCCGTCAATTGATCGCTGTCCCAGCCCAGTCGCATTTTTACGGTGACCGGAAGTTGCACAGCGTCGATCACGCGCCCCACCATTTCCGTGGCGCCGCTGGTGTTGCACATCAAACGAGCTCCGCCACCAGACCCGTTAACTTTGGCCATTGGGCAGCCCATGTTGATATCGATGCCTTCATAGCCGCGATCTTCCAGCCATTTTGCGGCGGCGACCAACTGCGGAATGACTCCGCTATAGATCTGCACCGACAAGGGGTTGTCTTCAGGACACGTTGCGACCAGTTCCAGCGATTTGCGAGTTTCCGAAACCAGCATTTGCGATTGAACCAAATCGGTGGTCGCCATGCCGAGCCCACCGAGTCGCCGCAGCATGACGCGAAACGCAAGATGCGTATACCCCGCCAGAGGCGCCAGAAAGAAGCGGCTGCTGAGTTCGCGGTTACCGATTCGCAGGCCGGTTTGAATTTTGTCTCGCAGTTCTGTCATGAGTCTCGAAAGGAAACGACTTTCAGCTTGCGCAGAGCGGCTGTGACTTCGAACATCGGCAAGCCGACAACATTCGTGAGGCTGCCATGCATCGATTCAACAAACATCGCAGCCACGTCCTGAACGCCATAGCCACCCGCTTTGCCAACCGGCTCGCCAGTGGAGATGTACCAGTCCAGCATCGCCGCATCGATTTCCCGTAGTGTGAGTTCCGTCTTCACAATTTCCTGGTGGCATTGCTGGCCGAAGCAAAGCTTAAAGCAGCTCCACACCTGATGTGTTGTGCCTGCATAATACTCTGTAAACCACTCGCGCACTGTGGCCTGCCATTCATTTTCCGGCGGTTTCCCAAGGACAATCGGCTGTCCGTCACTGGTTGTTGCCACCACCACGGTGTCAGCGCACAGAATGCAGCAATCATCAGTCGGCGTATCACTGGCCTCAATTTGGCTCAGCACATCAGCAAACTTGACTTCCACCACCAGTTGCAGGCGTTCTTCAATGCTTGAGATGCTGTGCAGTCCTGCGAATCCAGGCTCATCCGAACTCAGCGGTGGCAGAACGGTCAGATTGTTGACAACCGTTTTTAGCAGCTTGAACCGCTGCGGCGACTGTGATCCGAGTATAATTTTCATGGGAAGTGCGGACGCGGATTTCCGGTATAAAACCTGGAATCTCAAATCTCAAATCTGAATTTTCGAACCGAAGCTGTGTTTATGGAAGTATGATGTAAACCCGATTGAATTGAAGACCAAGTGAACAACCTTCCCAAACAATCTCGAATCGCTGTTGGGTTACATCTCGAATGAGCCTGTGAGTTCGCGTCTGAGGACAGAAGTATGGCGACTAAAATAAAACGTGAAGATCTGAAACCCGGTGAGGTTCTGTGTCAACATTGCACGGGGAAGTGCTGTCGTTATTTTGCGTTGCCGATCGAAACACCGGAATGCTGGTCAGATTTCGATCACATGCGCTGGTACATGATGCATGGGCGAGTCAGCCTTTTCGTCGACGATGGTAACTGGTATATCATGATCTTCGCCGACTGCCAGCATCTTCAGGAAGACAATTCCTGTGGAGCGTACGAAACTCGCCCGGGAATCTGCCGCATCTACACAACCGACGATTGCGAATACGATAACGACGCCGCGCACGAACAGCTGTTCGAAACGCCCGAGCAAATCTGGGAATACGCTCACGCCGTCCTGCCAGCTAAGCTTCGCCGAACACTGAACGATCCGGTCAGCCTGCCGGTCATCGCCAGCTGAATTCCTGCCCATGAAAATTGCCATCATCACGGCCGGTGGAGCGGGCATGTTCTGTGGCTCCTGCATGCAGGATAACACGCTGGCCCGCGCGCTGCGGATGGCGGGTGATGACGCTGTGCTGGTACCAACGTATACACCCATTCGCGTGGACGAAGAGAACGTCAGCAATGACCAGGTATTCCTGGGTGGAGTCAACGTGTACCTGGATTCCACAGTCCCTGGATGGAAGCGCCTGCCGGGATGGATGACGCACTGGCTGGACCGCCCCCGTCTCATCAGCTGGATAACAAAGTTTGGCGCCAGCACGGATGCTTCAAAACTCGGACCTCTGACGCTGGACATGCTGCGAGGAAATCACGGCCCGCAGCAGCGTGCAATTCGGGAGTTCGTCGATTACCTCTGTAACGACCTAAAGCCAGATCTGATCATCTTCAGCAATGCTTTGCTGTCCGGCGTTCTGACCGAATTGCGGCCACGATATGCAGGAAAAATCCTGTGCCTGCTGCAGGGTGACGACATCTTCCTGGAAGAACTGTCCGCCGACTGGAAACAGCCAGTGCTGCAACAAATGCAGAACAACTGCCAGGCGTTCGACGGCTTTTTGACTCACAGCCGTTACTATCAGGACTTCATGATCGATTACCTGAAACTGACTGCCGAAAAATTCCGACAGATTCCGTTGACGATTGATTCGACAACAATCCCGTCCCAGATACGCTCAGCGTCACCAGACTCCGACCGGTTTCGTATTGGATATTTCGCCAGGATCTGCCCACAAAAAGGCGTACAGAACCTGCTGTCAGCAGCGGCAGACGTTTTCCCCAGTCTTCCCAACGCCGAAATTGTTATCGCCGGATTTCTTCCCGAACAACATCGTCCGTGGTTTGAGCAACTGTTGCACAAGGCAACGGCAATATTTCCTGGCCGCATCCACTGGCTGGGCAGTCCCGCGGAACGCAGCGAGAAATTTCAGATCCTGCGGGACTTCGACGTTCTGTGCGTACCGACTGACTATCACGAACCGAAAGGGCTGTATGTCCTCGAAGCCGCCGTGGCAGGTATTCCGTCGATCGTGCCAAGTCATGGTGCGTTCCCAGAATTGATTGCCGCACTCGGACACGGCAGCACTTACGACGTCGCTTCCCGCGACGGTCTGGTTCAGGCGATTATTACCGCGGCATCTCAAGAAAAGTCAGCCACGACAACTTTGCCCGATCGGGTGGAAAGCGGATTCGGCATCAGCACCACTGGCAAACTCATCGCAACAATACTGCGTAGTCTTAATTAAACAGCCAGACCACGCGGGATCCGCTTCTGGTAAGCCGGTCCATAGCAGGTGCGAGATCGCTTGCCGCTCAGTTACGACACCAGGAAGTCATAACGCGCGCTCCACGGGCCGAGTGGACCGTTGCTGCCGACTGTACGCACCCAGACGCCCGGACCATCGCACCATCGGACTCATTTCGACTGCGAATTCACCACTTCCAACCGCCTGCCGGAAGATCATTTAGCGTGGTTTGAGTCCCTGCGATATTCGTGATCAGGCGGTCTGGCGCCAGACGGCCGTTCAATGAACGGTCGTTGTTCAGCACGTAGATGTCGTAGCTGCCAGCATCCGACCCCGCGTCCCAGTTCAATGTGATCGCGCCGCAGGACGTGCTTTCTGCAGCCAACTGATCACGCAAAGATTTCGCCCCTTCGCAATCGGCGGCGTGCGATTCACGGACGTGAAAAGCGATAGCCGACTCCGCGCACCGTTTCAACGATATCCGCGGCGACGCCGAGTTTCTTTCGCAACGACCTGACATGCACGTCGATCGTGCGTTCCAGTGCATTCGCATCTTCGCCGCGAGACGTGTCCATGAGCTCGTTTCGCGAAAAGGGTCGGCCTGGGTGAGTGGCCAGTGTCCACAGCAATCGAAATTCTGTCGGCGTCAAATCGAGTTCCGCGCCTTCCTGCGTCACAATATGATTTAACTTATCAATCTCAATGCCATGCAGAGTGATTTTCTCTTTCTCACTCGTCGTCGCTTCCGTTCTTCGCAGCAACGCTTTGATGCGATGAATTAACGGACGTACCTTAAACGGCTTGGTGACGTAGTCGTCAGCACCCATGTTAAAACCAACGATCTCGTCGGTTTCTTCTGCTCGTGCTGTCAGCATAATGATTCTCAGCTGCTGCGTGCGTGTGTCACTTCGCAGCAGGCGGCACACCTGCAGGCCATCCATTCCCGGCAACATCAGATCGAGAACCACCAGGTCTGGCATGATCTTCTGAGCCTTCAGTAAGCCATCACGCCCGTCTCTCTCAAGAAAGACCGCGAAACCTTCCTTCTCGAGGTTGTACCTGATGATATCTGCGATCGACTTTTCGTCTTCGACCACCAGAATTGTCTGCTGAGCCATGTGTTTATGT
>CALFOL010000059.1 GCA_937919915.1 uncultured Planctomycetaceae bacterium | reverse complement strand
CAACAAGTGTCGAGATCGTTTTTACATGATTTACGAAGCACTGGTGGATCGTCTGGTAAGCCAGTAAAATGCAGTATTGCTGGGAGAAGTCCTGAACAGCACTTTCAGAAGCAAAGACAACATCTGCCTGCGTGTCGTCCGCCAGTATCTGAAAAGCTCCCTCAATTTTCGACAGTAGTTCTTCGCAGCTTCGCTGCGCCTTGGTCAGGCTTTGTCGCGTATACATCGTGGCGGCCAATGCGCCTTCCAGTCGATGTGGCGTATCGAGAAGTTGACGGAGATGCTTGCGCAATGCTGATTTGCAATTGCTGGTCACACCGTTAAGTTTATTCTGCACGTCCGAAATAATTCCGTGCAGGTCGGTGGCATCCGTGATTCCGCGTTGCGAAATCTGTCCCGACAGCAGGGTCAACGCCTGCCCATGCGTCAGGCTGGCCACGTCGCATGTTGCCTGCAATTGGCCGTTCACTTCGGCAGCGTAGGTCTGAATGTTCTTACCAATTTCGTCTCGCAGCAACGTCACAACCTGCTGTGGGAGAGATTCCGCTGTGAGATTCAGCTCGTCCAGCAGCGTTTGGGTGTCTGTCAACTCCGGTGGCAGCTCGTGTTGTGTGTCTGTAGCGGCGCTGCTGGCAGTCCCCGCCCATCGTCGCAGCACCAGCTTTGTCAGGTTGCCAGCTTCTTCTGAAGCGACATTCAAAGCCGCAGCCTCCTGAGAATCCAGGCCCAGTAACCGCAGCTGCGGCGTTCCGTTGGCTTCATCGTCAAAGCTCTGTGCCATTCACGGAAGTCCAGCTGCGCGGCTGTTGTGGCTCCGACAAACAAATGGTCGGCAACATCACAGGCCCTTCGATAGAAGACGTCTGCGTTAAGACTGTCGCCCAGATGAACCAGTGAAGTGTGGTCGAACGGAGCCACATCAGCCTGTACTCCGGCCTTTTCGAAACCGCGATCTGTGCCGAGCCCAGGAGTCGACAGGTGTCTGAGTTCTCGCAGAACACAGACTGTGTTGGCTTCATGGACGTCATTCGCGTCGCGCGCTGTCCCGGTTCCGTGCAACAGAATTCCGTGGACTTCACCGCCTTTAATGCCGGATGCTCGCAGTACATTCTTGACGATCAGTCCAATGTCGGCCAAAGTCCCGCTGCTGGTTCCGCCGGTCGTGGCGGCCACAACGTAGACATCCACACCTTCTGTCGCCAGAGGCAATTCCACAAGTCCGCTGACAGTCTCGCGAAATTCTACGCTCAGCGTTTCTTTGATCACTTGTCGAAAGCGGCTTTCTACGGACTTTCGGTGATCGCACAACGCAAGCCGGCCCAGCGGGCGAATTCCTTCGACCTTGCCGGAACGTGGAATATTGAACAACCACCGACGACTAAGCCACGACAGTTCCAATTCCGAAGCGGAGCGATATTCATTGGAAGTACGAAGCGGAATGGACAACGTTTCCTCCACCGACAATCCTGCGTCTTCTCCGGAGAGCTTCAGTGAGGTCAGCGTCTCGCGGTCAGTATCGATTTGCAGCAGGGGGAACGGACAAGTTGTCACTCCATTGGTACAGAATCGCGTTTTGAATCTTCTCAACACCACGCCCGCCAGACCGCCGACACCGATGACGACCGACGGTCGAAGGGTCGCGTTGGCGCTTGCGGCAGCCGAAATCGCTACTGGCGTGGACTCTTTGCCATGCACCGGCTCGGCGCCGTTCTGTGACAGTGTTTTCAACAATGCCGTATCTGAAACCAGTACACCGTCCAGCTTCTTCACGAATGCTACGTTGGTTGAACGTCCGTGCCTTCGACGAATCAGTTCAGCGACAAACTCGGTGCAGTTGTCGAACCGAGAGTTCATATTCTTAGACAAAGCGCGAGCGATCACGGGGCGATCAATCGGCTGCAGAAACGTGAGATCGGGCTGACTTCGCAGATGCTGCGCTGTCAATTGCGCTGCCTTACGACCGTTGAACGGAGACGAGCCAGTCAGCATCATCTGATAGACGATCGCGAGACTGTACTGATCACTCACACGCGCCGGTCGACCTTCGAAAAGTTCCGGGGCCGCGAACATCGGCGTAAAACCGTTCAGCACGGAAACGTTGGTCGCAGAAATGTCTTTTGCCAAACCGAGGTCACCCACCTTGACGTGACCGCCCTGCAACAACAGGTTGTCCGGCTTAATGTCGAGATGCTGAAGTCCGTGTTGTTCTGACATATAATCCAGAGCATCTGCAGCAGCCCCAGCAGTCCCAGCAGTTCATTACGCGGAACTCCGGGCTTTCCTTCGCGGCGGCAGGCATCGAAACGGTCTGACAGATTGCCATCAGCCAGTTCCATAACCACGATAAGCCTGGAGTTGACAACTTCGATGCGTTCGATGCTCAGCAGAAACGGATGACGCAGCTCACGCATTTTCTGCAGCGACCTCAGTTCTGCTTCCGCATGTTCACCGTCTCGTTGACCGTACAGAACTTTGACGGCCTTGGGTAGTCCACCAGGGCCGATC
The DNA here is from genome assembly GCA_937919915.1 of uncultured Planctomycetaceae bacterium. Classification (GTDB taxonomy): domain Bacteria; phylum Planctomycetota; class Planctomycetia; order Planctomycetales; family Planctomycetaceae; genus Fuerstiella. The sequence continues at coordinate 620 of CALFOL010000059.1, read as the reverse complement.
GCTTTCCAGACTTCGCCGTAGCCGCCAGCGCCGAGCCGTTCGATGAGTTCGTAATCCGCCATCACCAGTCCGTCCAGTGAGGCAATCGCATCAGCGACACCAGCGGAGAGGTCGTTGGCCAACATTTCGGTTGTGCTGAGTGGTTCAGTTCTCATGGTACGTATTTTCGATTGCGGACGGCCCGCAGATGAATTCGGACGTCGGCCGGGACAGCCTGTCAGTCCGTTTGTGTTTCTAAATTGCCATTTTGCGAATGATGTGGCGAACCTTAGCGGACGCCTTTCGCCAGACTCTTTGTTTCGACTTCCGAAAAGAATGCCGCGGCGACTCGATCAAAGTAGTCGGCCAGCATCTCGAACTCGAGGTCGTTGTAAGTGCAGTAATGTTTGACCATCAACAACAGGTCACGCGCATGACAGCGTCGCAACGGACGGTTTTTGGGTCGATAGTATTTCGCCAGCAGATGGTCGACTGCATCCGGATCGAAGAAACAGCCATTGTGCTCAGCGGCGATCTGAAACAGGCAGTGAAATTCCTGCTCGTCCGGATCTTCGAGTTGGATTCGGTAAGGGATTCGTCGCAGGAACGCTTCGTCGACCAGGTCCGCAGGTTCCAGGTTC
>CALFOL010000058.1 GCA_937919915.1 uncultured Planctomycetaceae bacterium | reverse complement strand
ACGAATGTTCTCCTGACGTGGCTGCCTGCAGATAGGCATGCAGCTGAGTGCCCGCCGTGGATTCCGGAAACCACGAAACAACATCGCAACGCTGGATCCATTTCGTCGACTGCATGATCCGCGGCTGGAGATCCGTCCACGCCAGGTGATCAAGGTGGCCCGTTGCCGGACGCGTCGAGACCCAGACCGACTGCGTTTTCTGTTCTCCGCCCTGCAATTCGAACGGACCACCAACGGTTGAAGGAAATATCCCGACATCAATCGACTGTGGGGTCGCACTCAGACTGCTCGGGAATTGCTTCCAGAATTCGGGCATCGTTGCGGACAGCGTGAGATCTCCGCTGGTCAGTGTCACCACAGGTTCGCTGCGATCGCCTTCAAACGTGCCCGCGTCAGAACGCACTTCATAGCCACGACTGACGACCGTGGAATTGCCCGTTGCATCCACGTGATTTGTACTCGCCCAGTTCTCAGAACCGCTGCCGATCTGCAGGATTCGCACACCAGGAGCAGCTGCAGACTCTCGAACGGGAAGCTCCGGCTCTGACTTCCATCGGACTAACCCGCCAGCGTTGCCTGCATCCGGACGATTAATGTTCAAATGCAAACCGCTGAACAGGAATGATCCCGCGTTACCCAGATCCCACAACCCGCCCTTATGCTGCGCGCGACGGGTATTACGAATGCGTGTTTCCACCTTGTAGTGTCCAGCTGTCGGCCACACTTCCAGCCGCAGTTGCAACTGCACAAACGGAAGGCTGCGAACAACGGCATCGATCACCGAAACACAGCGGACGGCTCCCGATGCTTCCTGTCGCACATCACGAATCTCCAGATCCTACCGCTGCCCTGCGGCGACGGCTACTTCCGGCACAATCCGGACTGTGGATTCCTCATCGCAGTTTCGCTTCTGCACTACGATCGCAGCACCGACCCACCGGACCGATGCCGTGGCGGGCATATGCGGTTGTTTGTACCGAACCAGTGCGCAGGATGTCCGACCGGGCAGAACACGCCCTGCCACAAAATGAACCAGCAACCACCGCACACTTCCATCGCTCCAGCAATTCAGAACTTCTATCTGAGCCGGAAAGTGCGCGCCGCCGAGCCCTTCGACCACCCATTCACCGCAATCGAACATCGCACTTTGGGGAACGCACAGCCCTGTGGTCATCGGTACGTGACGCAGCATGGACGAAGACTGTGAAATCACCTCAAAGGGGATTTCGCAAAATTCGCGGCGTTGCCGAGTTTCGTTTGTCTGTAAATGTGCCACTGCTGTACTCATGAAGTTTCTTCTGTGATCGCCTGTTTCTAAACGCCTTTGGCGGCCGCGACGAATGCCGTCGGTGGCAACTGACTTGTGGTCACCGTTCCAGTAGCCCCGTAAGTGTCCAACCAGCGGCCGAAGACCAGCAACGACCACAGAATCTGGCCGAACCGTCCTGTGTGATTGCAATGCGACCGATACATCTTTGTCGCCTGAACAGTACTGACGTACTGCGCAATCGGTGCCGAGGGATTAAGGATGATGTCCTGCACCTGGGCTCTTTAATGGCCCGCGCAACCAATCATCTGTCGGCAGTTCGAAACCCTGTTTCTTTCGATGTACCAGCTAATCGGACAGTCGTGCTTCGAACAGTTCTTTCAGAATCCACTTCTTCGATCCGTCACGCACCTTCAGATGCGACGGCATTGAGGCGGCCAGTTCCATCAGCGGAACGTCGATCAGCGGCGGGCGCACTTCAAGTCCGCAGGCCATGCTGGCTCGATCCACTTTCGTCAAACAATCGTCCGGCAGCAGGAAATTCGTATCTGCGGCCAGCATGCCACTCAACGCGTCGCGATGGCCGGACAGAAACGCCTCTTCGACGAATGCTTCCGGATGATAATTCCGAACAGAGTCGCCGAATGTCGGATTCCACAACTGAGATCTCATGCCCGCACGGCACGCAGAAATCGTATTGGCATAGGCGACCGCCGGGTCTGAACTCACGTTTTGCAGAAAGGTCTTTAGACGCAATGGACGCGGCAACCAGTCGAATTTCGGCCACGCCACGGACAACGGTCGCAGTGCCAGCTTACGGAACCATGTGGGAATTCGATCGCGGATCTGAGCTTCCGTCAAGTCGTCGCTGTAGCGAGCGTACCCGCCGAATGCCTCGTCGCCGCCGTCTCCGGACAGACACACCTTGACGTGTTGCGACGCCATGCGAGCCACCGCCATCGTTGGAATGGCGGACGCATCAGCAAATGGTTCATCGTAGAAGAAACACAGGTCGTCTAGATCGCGGACCGCATCCGGTGTGACAATTTGTTCGTGGTGATCGGCACCAAAGTGTTCAGCAACAGCGGCCGCGTAGGGCAGCTCGCTGAATTCCTTTTCCTGGAACCCAATCGAAAACGTCTGCACCGGCTCCGTCGTCACATCGGCCAGACTGGCAACAATCGCGCTGCTGTCGAGGCCACCACTCAGGAAAGCTCCCACAGGAACATCAGCAATCAGGTGCGCGCTGACGCTTTCGCGAATCATGTCGCTGATGCGCTCTTTCCATTCGTCATCGCTCGCCTGAACCTCATTGTCAAACGACAATCGCCAATAGCGTTGCGCCGGACTATACAGCGTACCCTCATCCAGAGTGATCGTATGTGCCGCTGGCAGTTTCTGAACGCGTTTGAAGATGCTGCGCTCCCCGGCGACAACACCAAAGGTCATGTAGTCTTCGACTGCTTCCGAGCTGATACTGCGATCGACGTTAGGGTGGGCCAGAATGGCCTTAAGCTCTGAGCCAAACAGCAGTTTCTCGTCGTCTCGATAGATGTAAGCAGTCGCTTATATGTTTTCGCACATAATAATCTTCGGGTCATCCTTACCTGAAGCACTGGGTGGTCAATCATTATATGCGATTATTTGTGAGCGGGTGCTTACAGCGGCTTCTGGCCAAGATGATCGCGTGCCAGCATCAGCTTGCGTTGGCGAGCATCCCAGAGCGCGAAGGCAAACATGCCACGCAGGTGCTTTACCAGGTCTTTGCCGAAATCCTCGTACAGATGGACCAGAACCTCAGTGTCGGAGTTTGTGCGAAAGACGTGCCCGCGGCTTTCCAGCTGCTGACGAAGTTCCGGGTAGTTATAGATCTCTCCGTTGAAGACAACCTGAACAGATTCGTCTTCGTTTGCGATCGGCTGATCACCACCGGCCAGATCGATAATCGCCAGTCGACGATGAATCAGGCCGACGTTGTTCGAACGGAAAAAACCTTCTCCATCAGGCCCTCGGTGCGCAATGGCATCCCCCATCTGCTGCAGGACGTTTCTGTCGGCACAGCGATGTGAGTCAGCGTAAAGAACCCCAGCAATTCCGCACATAGGTTCGAGTTTGACGTGAGATAACAGGATCCGCAGGCGTAACCATAGGTTGCCAAAACCCACCGTGGTTCTTTTTTTTGCGGCATCGTGAGACGGACAACCGCACTGCGACCCTCAACATGCGGGTGATTCCGACGGTATTTCGATGTTGCTTTTTCGCGACGGTCTGACAGTGACAAATACGGGGCATCCGGTAATACCGTCAGGATCCTGACGACCGAAACGACAATCGCATTCGACGTTTCAGGGGACTGAGTCGTGACCAGTTTTCAGGCGTATGCCGCGGTGCTGCCAAAACGCAACATAGGTTTACTCCACAGCCGCAACACTGACATTTGCATCTCTCGACTTGCTGCAACCGAACAACTCATTTCACCAGTTGGAAGCTCGCCATGGGCCAGTCACTTACATCTCGATACGCTGAAGTCATTCAACGATCCTTTGCAACTCCAGCGGCATGGTCCTGGCCTCGCGATCGCAAAGCGGGCGAACCAGGCCCCGACTCACGTCTGACCGGAAAACATCTGCCGGGCCTCTCTACCGTTGTCACGTTAGCCAACGGCTCCCGCGTCGAAACGATGTTACGGGCCGTCGCGAATCACGATCTGGTCCTCGCTGGCCCCGATGTTTCCGCCATTCCCGTGATGGGGCAGGTGATTGATATCGTCGTTCGCTGGAGCGAATTCAATATCGTGATCCACTCCCCGGCAATCGTCCACTGGTCCGGAAATATTTCCGGACAGGATGTCGTGGCGGTGTTCACGACCGAATCAATGCAGGCAGCCGCGGAATGCCTGACGCACCTGGACGTACGTGGCGAAGTGCGATTTCCACTGAGCCTGCCAGCTGCTGTCGAAGTGACAAAAGGAAAAGACGTATTCGGACACATCGCCGACTATTCGCTGAGCGGTTGCAGCTTCGTCGCAGAAGAAGCGATCGAGTTGGACCTTGACTATCCGATGACCGTACTGATGCCAAACTCCTCGGTACAGATGACGCTGCGACCACGCTGGGTGCTGAACTCGGAAGGGGGTTGCCAGCTGGGATGTACGTTCGCTCCGGAAGAGGGAGTGCTGCTGGCATGTCGTCATCATCCTCAGCCAACGGGTTTGAGCAGCGCTTTACGACCACAAACCACGAACTGGAACGCACAGGACGAGACTGACTTGTGGTCGTGATGTAGAAACGGTCTCCGGGAACAGATCACCGTAAAAGCCCGCCTGACAGTCAGGCGGGCTTTTTTCATGCGCAGCTGGAGTCAGGAGATTTCCGATCAAAAGCCGTTAGCATTCTCCTTTAGCTTAGAGCCGTCCACAACAAAAGGTGAATTACTTTAGGTGATATCTCGGGCGACGGCGAAGATGACGTTTTCGTTCGGGACGGCTTTGGCCGTCCATTCCAGCACCACATACCGTCCGTGAGCCGTACGATAGCGATTGTTGAATCGGACCACGGATTGTCCTTCGTCCAGCGCCGCCATCGTAGCCATTGTCTGTTGGATGTCGTCCGGATGAATGAAATTCATAAACGAACGCGCCAGGAGTTCGTGATCAGAGTATCCCAATATTCTGGAAAAGTTCGAATTGATTCGCCGAAAGTATCCTTCAAAGTCCGCGATACAGAACAGATCGAGAGACAATTCGAAGAAACGATTCATGTCACTTTCTGCCCGCTGTAATGCGGTATCCTGATACGCCGATACGGCGTCCGCGACTTCAGTCGCATCGCGTGGGCGATTGCGGCGATGTGGCGCAAGGCAGCGCTTGACCAGTCGCACCAAAGCGCGATCAGTGTCACACACTTCTAAAACATCCAGCAGGTCTCCCACGGATGCGTTAAGCGCCCGGCGATGCACTTGCTCAACGTTCTCGCCGGAATACGGAGCCTGGCCAATCAGGATTTCGCACAATAACCCCCCGAGTTCAAACACGTCGGCGCGGGGGTCCAGACTTTCTCCGCGAGCCTGCTCTGGAGACATGTAGGCAGGTGTCCCGGCGATGGGATACCTACCAGCGTCTGTGCCAAAGTCATCCGGCAAGCCACCGGACTCTGGCGGAGCAGTGCTTTCAAAACGCGCAAGCCCCCAATCCATCACATACACCTCGCGAAACGCCCCGACCATAATATTGTCAGGCTTGAGATCAAGATGAATGACACACCGCGAATGAGCGAACGCCATGGTTTGCGCGACGTCGGCAAAGATACCCAGTAACCGGGCTGGCGTGCAGTTACCCGCCAGCAGGATCTGTCCAAGCGTCTGCCCCCGTAACAGCTTCATGACATGATAAGGCATTCCGTTGCATGTTGTGCCGCAATCGTAAATTGGAGGGACCCCCGGATGCGACAGGTAACTCAGCACTCGCGCCTCGTTGACATATGCGATTCGAGCGTCCGCTGTACGTTTTGAATCGAGTCGCAACACCTTAATCGCGACGTCACGAACAAGCCGTGTGTCACGACCTCGAAAAACCGTACTCATGCCTCCCTATTCCAGAAACTCAATGAACAGATATCGCGAATCGATAATGCGGGGAGCATCCACGAGCGGAGTGAAAGCGTCTGCGGGGGACCAGATCTTCGTCGCCACATCGACGTCGGGTGTACCCGACGTGAAAGCTGCGCCATCTGACATATTGAGTTGCTCGTTCATCGCTGCACCCGGTTGAGAATTGACGTGCCAGAGAACGGTAAAGCGAAATTCTAGCGGTCCGGGAAAAAAGTCCCGTTGAAACTCAGACACGATTTCTTATATCCCCAATGACTGGGGATCGAAAGAGCTATTCTTTTGTCCACCTGTCGGCACTTCTTTTGGCAACCAACCGAAACCAGGCAAGAATATCCCTTTAGGCAAATCAGGACGCGTCAGGACGCGGCGATCTCCGCCAGCAGCACGGTGGCAAAGCTGCCCGCGGACAGATCAAAGGTTACGCGAATCGCACAGTCGCTGGTCAACGCCGCGGCTGTGCTGGATGGATAAGCCAGATAACTTCTGCGAGTACCGGAAGTGACCTTCCTGTGTCGCAGAAAATCTTCAGCGGTCAATCCCAGCTGCAGCAGAACCTCTGCTTCTGCAAGCAGGATGTCTCCCGTCGCCTTCACCATCTTCTCTCCTGGCATGGGCCCCATCGGAATCAACTGGTCCGCCGGTGTTTCGCCCCGATCATCGAACAGAAAAGGGCGAACGCCTTCCCTTCGGCACACGACGTCTCCCGACAGTGGAGAAGCGCATGTCCCCGCGGTCAATCGAGCGGCGAGTGAAAAATTCAGTACCGCAGACTGCGCCGCACTGGCAACCATTTTCGTCATGAAGTGCCGTTGCTGAAATTTCCACTGCTTTGCGGAAATCTCACCCTTCACGAACGCGATTCCGTCGATCGCCGTGCTACCTTCGTGACCAAATCGCTGAGGTCCGAAGTAATTTGGAAAACCATGCGTGACTAGTAACTGCAGTCGTTCAGCAACGGCGTCCGCCTGAGCGGCGTCGAATGCTTCGCCTGATTCCGCACGCAGCACAATTTGAAAGCGGTTCCCATTCAGATGCCCGGTTCGCAGCTTGTTGCCGTGGGCAGAAACAGACAGGATACGAATCCTGTCGTCATCAATATTGCCCAGCAGTGGTTCCGCAGTCCTCGGCACCGACACAAACTGTCGCGTCACGGCGCGACGGTCTTTTTGTCCCGCCACGCCAATGTCTCGCGAGGAAACGTTTAGTGACCGGGCCAGACGAGACAGAAGTTCTGCGGCTGGCAGATCGCGTTTCTCGATCCACAGATACAGGTGCTCGCCCTGACCGTCGGGCAGATAGGCGGGGATTTCTTCGACCTCAAAGTCTTCGCACGTTTGATTGAACGTCACAGCCGGCAGGATCGAGGGGTAGCGTCGCGGCGGATTCAGAATCGCGGCGAGATGGTCGGAGAGACTCATGGGGTGGAATTCTGTTGGTTGATTGCTGAACCGGAGTCGTTCGGGTCAGATGTTACTTTCCGCCTGTTGAGCAGCAGAACACGCGAGGCACTGCACGATAGAATTTCGACAGTTCAGATAGTACGATTCGTCCGCAGCGGCGACGTTGTTGTCAGGCAAATCGTTTTCATTTTTCTACAAACAGAAGCTTCGAACTGATGCCGAACACACATCAACTACAGTTCGGGACGCCAATTAAGCTGGCGGACATCACGACCAACGGCAAGGAGCTGCATAACGATCGAGAGAAAGCAGA
>CALFOL010000057.1 GCA_937919915.1 uncultured Planctomycetaceae bacterium | reverse complement strand
GAACCGACAATTCAACATCCCTATCCCCGAGCCGTCCACAAAACGCCCTAAATTACGGCTATGCGCAAAATGGACTGCTACGCGGTAGCCTGTTGTCAAACAATCACTCCCGAGACCTGAAACGTGTCCGACGAGAAGCCCAGTCGACCTACGCTTATGCAAGGGCCTATGTAGAACGACTCTACAGCGTCAACTGTCACAGCGACCTGTTCGTTCGGTTGACAGGGCAACTGGCAACAGGTCCTTTGATGCCAACCGAACAATTGGGATTCGGTGGTTATCAAAGCGTGCGGGGATACGACATGCGAACACTGAACGGTGACAATGGTTACATCCTGAACACCGAGTACCGCACCAAGCCCATCACGGGATGTTGCAACGGCAAACCGACATCCTTTGTGGCTCTCGCTTTCGCGGATATCGCTCAGCAGGACAACTGGAATGCCGGATCGGTCAACGCTGACGACGAGTTCTTTGCCAGTGCAGGTGTCGGCATGCGGTATGTTATTGATCCGAACTGCACCCTTCGCGTTGACTACGGAGTGCCGTTCACGTCAGTGCGAGGTGATGATCGGAACGAGAATGGCCGCGTGCACATCGGGGCGACGTTGTCGTACTAGAGCAGTTTACCCAAACATGTGGATGCGTCGCGCTCGTGGGAGCGGGCGATTTGGCTTCGAAAACCGTTCGCCGCGGCCACAAGTCAGCGTAATACGCTGTAAGAAACCGTCACCGAAATAACATCCGTGACTGGGGCTGCCGGCCACAGTCTATTTGCTGAATAAGGACTGCGGCTGGATGCCCGCGTCACGAGCGAATCGGAAAGTTGATTCGGGACTGTTCCCTACGCTGTTTCCAGCCCGGCTACTGTCCCGGTGCTGCTGGCGAAGGAATCTTCTTCCAACCCCACATGTTGCAGCATGTTGACAAACAGGTTTGGCAGCGGATAGTTATTCTTCCGGTCGAACGCCAGATGCGCGCCGTGCTGATAGCCGCCACCGGCAAACAGCACTGGCATGTTTCGGTTGTCGTGATTCGAGGCATTGCCCAGATTACTCGTCAGCATGACGCAGGTGTTGTCCAGTACACTGTGCCCCTGTTCGTCGGCTTTCATCAGGTCTCGCAACAGCTGCCCCCACGCTCGAATGATGTCCGCTTCGACGATCGCCAGCTGTGCCAGCTTCTCTTCGTCAAGACCATGGTGGCTTAATGAGTGATAGCCTTCAACCACACCTGGCAGCGGAACAACGCCACCACTGCCGCCCAGATGGTAACTGATGAACCGCGTCGAATCAGTCTCCAGTGCCAGTCGGATCACGTCGCTCATCAACCTCTGCAGCCCCACAAAATCGTTGGGGTTACGAATGTCGACCGGTTTGGGGACGTTCACTTTCGGCTTCGGCTGTTGAGCCCACTTTTCTGATTCTGCCAACCGCAATTCCAGAGCACGAACACTGGTGAAATAAGCGTCCAAACGATCGCGGTCGCCCGGCCCCAACTCTTTGGACAAACTCTTCGCGTCATCTGCGACCAGGTCCATAATACTGCGGCCCTGTCGGACGCGTTGTGCCTGCTGCCGTTGTTCAGCGGGAGAGTCATCAACAAACAACTTCGTGAACAACCGCGAGGGGGAGGACTCTGCCGGGATCATCGCGCCGTTTTGAGTGTACGACGGGCTGTTGCTGCCGCCGCTGCTAAGCACTAACGACGGAAACCTTGTGAAGTCGCCCAGGTGTTTCGCCATATGCTGATCCAGCGAAACGGTATTCTTCGCTTTTCCCGAACTACCCACTGGGTTTGCCGTCAGCAAACTCGCTTCCGCGCGATGCCCGCCACCGACGCCGGGGTGTGATGCACCGGAAATCACCGTGAAGCGATCTCGAACGTCTTCCAGCGGTTTCAAATACAAACTGGATTCATAGTCACGCCCTGACTGTTGTGGATTCAGGTTCTCAGCCACCAGACCTAACCCCAGCGTCATCATCAGGCAGCGTTTGGGTGCCTCGCTGGCTTCAGTGCCCGCGAATGCCGACTGCATTGCGGTCAGCCACGGCAGTGACAACGATACTCCAGCTCCGCGAAGAAGAGTTCGTCGAGCCATCTGGCGTTGGAAATTGAAGTAGACGTTTTTCATCGGATTTTGTCGTCGTCTGGTGATATTGAAGCAGGCCAGCTCTTTCAGCCTGCGGTCGGAAGCAAGAACTGTGGGGCGCAGGGGAATTCTAACGCGAAGCCAGGAGCGGGACGAGTCTGCAGTTTGCGGAATTCCAAGGCCTCTGATCTGCCACACTTCACTAATTTTCGGCACTTCCTGCGACGAAACGGGTCAATAGCTCCATCTCCACAAAAAAGTCCGGCAGTCGTTGCCGAAGCGGACCGGAGACAGGAATTTATTCACTCTGCTGCCCTTGAGGCGATACGGTGGGACTGATACTTGTCTGTTTCGAAATGACGGGAACGAAGTCCTGTGCCACAAATTGATGCTCAAAATCAGCCCTCTCGCAGCATTCGTCTGTTACTGACAATAATTGCTTTAGGTCTGATCACAGTCTTTGTCATCGCCTTCAGGCTACAGCCGGATGAGCGAGGATTCGGAACGCATCAACAGCTTGGCCTTCCGCCCTGCACATTTCGTGAATTCACTGGCGTGAATTGTCCCCACTGTGGGATGACCACATGCTTTGCCAACGTTGTTCGAGGAAGATTTGCTGCAGCATGGAATGCTAATCCGGCGGGAATCCCACTGGTCGCACTTTTTGCCTGTGGAATTCCCTGGTGTCTGGCTGTTGGCACATCGGGGCGCTGGCTGGGGACTCAGGAACCTTTCTTCTATTTCATTGTAATCAGTCTTGGCTATTTAACACTTGCTCTGCTTGTCTGGGGCCTTCGGATTTTGCTCTAGCACAGTTTACTTATTGTCGTGAACGGTACTCGCTCGCGGGACCAGGCTGTCTTCAGTCGAAACGCGTGCCCCGCGGCTACAAGTCAGCGTGATACACTGTAAGAAATCGAACATCCAAACATCGAATCTTAAACGTTCATGAACGACCGAAACCCATCCTCGTCAAAACTCGCCTCATTGCGTATGCCGCATTTCGCAGCGCTATTCATCGCTGGCCTGTTGGTTGTAAACACCGGGTGTTCGTTATTTGTAATGGGCGGAAAGGCTTTGTTCGGCGATCCCAAAGTCACCGCGCCGTTTACGGCAGCCACCGGTGAAAAGCTGACGGAGATCGATGAGGCCATCGTGATCATCTGCGACGCTCCACATCAGGTTACAGAAGGTTTTCCGTCTGTGCAGATCGATATTCTGGACCGCGTATCGCGCGACCTGGAAACACAGGGAATCAACGTTGTGCCAGCCGGCGACGTTGCTCGATGGTTCGACGACCATGGCGAATGGGGCGACTACACAGGACTGGCCGAAGAATTTCATGCCGGCTACGTCATGCATATTCAGATGCGAAGCATCGATCATCGAGTCCCCGAAAGTGAAAACCTGATGCGCGGCAACGCAGAAGGGCACATTAGTGTGTACAAAGTCAATCGAGAAAAAAAGAAGAACCTGCTGACTGCCGGACGGCAGGAGAAGTCAGAGTATTCGATGCCTGTGACTTCGGTGTTCGATCGCGGTTTCGCAGTTCAGTTTCCGACTTCTTATCCGGTTCCTCGAGAGGCACGTTCAGAAGATCAGTTTATCCAGAGTTTTCTTGACCGGGTTGGCCTGCACATCAGCCAGCACATGTACGACTACAAAATGAGTGAATCGATTCACTAGGAAGTGTGTGCCACTGATTTTTCAGTGGCACACAGACCAACAGTGACGTTGATCGATCAACGACGCCCGACACAAATCTGCGACCTTCAGCGAAATGGATGACAGGATGTCTCACTGCAAAATTGCCACACCAGATTCTGTGATGAAGACGGCAGCGTGCCGTCGTTGGTTGCCTGCGTGTTTCGCCACCGTAATGTTGCTGACGATCCCCGGATGCAACTACTTCATCCTGCTGGGCTATCTGATCGGCGGACCACCGCAGCTACAGCCACTGTTCGAAAAGGAAACGCAGAAGTCGTTTACTGACAAGGATATCCGCGTGGCAGTGGTGGCTTATGCCCCGGACGAACTCACAAAATTTCACGACAACATCCACCAGCTGTTATCCACACGTGTCGCCGCGTTGTTGCACAAAAATCAGGTCAAGATCATCAACCCCGACGTAATCAATGCGTGGCTGGTGAATAATCCCGACTGGGACAGCCCGACCGAAATCGGTGCTGACTTCGACGTGAATTTCGTCGTCTATATTGACATCAGTGAATTTTCGTTGTACGAACCAGACAGCACGAGTCTGTTCCGTGGTCGCTGCGATGCCATCGTCAGTGTCTACGAGATGGAAACAGACGGCGACGGTAAACGGATCTTCACCAAGAACGTCACATCGTTGTATCCGACTCAGGTGCCACGCTCAGCATCGGACGTCAGCTACGATCAGTTCCGCCATGAGTACTTCTTCCGCCTTGCTGACGAAATCGGCCGTCTGTTCTATCCATACGGCAACGGTGATGACATTCAGCACGCAACATAGCGCTACTCCCCAGCCTCCCGATGCCACGGCAGCCACTCCAGCTTTGAACAAAACGGAGACGCTGGCAGGCCGGCGCGATTGTACAGCAGTGCGCCGGTGGGATCGTTGCGGCAACAGTAGCGAACTTCCTGCGGCTCTGGCACGTGCTCGCTGATGACTTTCACTGTTCGGCCGGAAATTTTCGCTTCGGCGGGATACCACAGACCGTCGGCTCCTGCGAGTTCGAAATAGGGAACTGTTTGCGCACCGTCAGCTGGCTGCGGTTGTTCGAGTTCGTTCTTTTCTGCCAGCATCAGCCCACTTTCCGCGAACAGAAAACGGACCGTTACTTCGTCGCCAACAACGGTGTGCTGTTCATACAGCGGCCCACTATCGACGATGTGCCGTCCATAGTTTCGATTCAATGCCAGCTCGGCTAATCGTTCACCAACGTCGACTTTGTTCGCGGGGTGAATGTCATCGCTGCCGGTATCGATCGCCACGACCATTGCAGTGTTCTTAGTCGTCAGAGAGCGCCGCTGTTCTTCGCGCATACGAATCCAGCCGAAAGCCTCCGGGCGATAATTCGGCAACTGCACAAAGTACAGCGGCAGATCCGGGTTGTTCCATGCGTCCCGCCAGCTGTTGGTCAGCGTTTGCATTTTGTGGCGATATCCGCGTGGATCTTCACCGTTTCCGCAATTCGATTCCGCCTGATACCACAGGAATCCCCGCAGGCCGAAGCCTTCCAGCGGACGAATCCGAGCGTCATAGATCGCACCCGGATAACCTTCCGGATTGCGAATGATGACTCCACCTTCCAGCTCCGCGAGCTCCTTCAGCTGATTCTCGTCGGCGAGACGTTTGATCTCCTGCAACAACGGATGCTGCTCAAACGCTTCGCCAGGAATAAAGGGCTCGATCGGTTTTCCTCCCCAGGACACATCGATGATCCCGACCGGTACATCCAGCTTCTGTTGTAGTCGACGCGCGAAAATCCAGGACACCGCGGAGAAGTGTTTGGCCGATTCCGGATCGCACGCTTGCCACGAAACTGGACTGCCGAAGTCTGTTCGACGGCCTCCCGCAACAGGTTCGTTGATGCGCAGAAAGCGAATTGTCGGCTGCTTCGCTTTATCAACCCACTGCTGCAACTGCGGCAGTTTGCCGACCATGCTTTGCACAGTCATCTGCATATTTGACTGCCCTGCCGCCAGCCAGACTTCCCCCACCAGAACGTCCTGCACAGTCAGGTTCGTTTGCGAATCAACGACGTGAAGTTGAGTGCCCGTCGCATTCGCTGAGCACGGTTTCAGCTTCGCACGCCAGTTTCCGCCCTGACCAGCCTCTGCCGAAACACTCTGTCCCGCAAAACGAACTTCAACAGAAGTTCCAGCGGTCGCGGTACCCCAAATCGGCAGCTCAATGCCCTGTTGCACCACAATGCCATCGGTGAACACAGACGCCAGCTTCAATTCTGCCTTAACGGAACTGACAACTGCCGCAATCACGAAAAACGCCGCAACGGCCCGTTTGGTGTTCATCATTTTTGTTGCCAATATTCTGTTGCCAATTGCATAACGTCAGTTACCTGGATGTCGAATTACGCGGCTCCCAGACCCAGCATTCTGCGCCACGCACTGACCTGTCCCATGTGAATCATCACGTGGCCGCCGACATAAAAGTTGTGCATCGATCCGATCGTAGGAAACAGCTCCGTCATGCGGCCGCCTATCGGGTTCGGCTGTTGAAAGACGCTGTCATCCGCCGCCTGAAACGCTTCCAACGCTGCTCGGTAACCGGCAAAGAAGAATGTCGTAATGGCTTCCATGTCGGGATAGATCGTACCATCAACGTCATCCACGCACTTGGCATCTTTCGAAAAGTTTGCTTCGAAAACTTCCGGAATCGCCGGAGCATCCTTGCCTAACGCCTCCAGAATTCGCGGTGCGTAGAGACTCAGATGTCCGTAAACAAATGCGCCGTGATTGGATTCGATGGCTTGCCCACCGGGCGCTGCGAAGCGGCCGAACTGATCGGCGGAGACATCTTTCAATAATTTTTCGGCATAGCCCAGGCTAAGTGACAGCGAATCGGCAATTGTGTGGCCCATGGAACGAGGCATCTATTTTCTCCAGAGAAGGGAATTCGTAACACTGATTGGAATCCCGATTTTAGTCGGTCGTGCCTCAGACAGAAAGCGTCCGGAAAATCGTCTCACTCACGGAACTCAGCGCGAATTGCCAGTATTGGCGACAGCGAATACACTGCGGCGATTCACCGACCCGGTCGCCGCAAATCACAACGTTTTCCCACATGACATCGTTCCACACTTTCCTTCGAGAACAAATTCAGCGTGGAGGATTCGCGACGGAAGACGTGCTGGTTTCGTTTCTGCCGCTGATGCAGCAGGTCATCGAAACTCATGAATACAGCGAAGTCGCGCCGCTGTCCGGGCTGGATAAACTGCACGTTGAAGGTGTCCGCATCTGGTATCACCTGGACGATCAGTCACCCCAACAGCGTAACATCGGCACGGTACGACGGATGCTGCGGGCTGCGGGCAGCGGCATCGATGTCGTCGGCGAACGCAAGGTGACCTTTGACGTCGATGCAGGAATTCAGGAGGACCGCGACCTGCAGTCAGCGACTGTTCACGACGAAGTCACGCGTCCTGTATGGTTGGCAGGCTATGTCTGCTGGGAACATCAACTCGGACATCACGACCCCACCACAGACGTGTATTCACTGGGCCTTATCCTGGCCAGCCTGGCCTGCGGACTCGACCTGGCCGACCCTGCTGACCATGACCGCTTCGTCGCTAATCGCCGCAATTTGTTTCGCATCGCTCCATCGCTGCATCCGGTGTTAGCGCGAGCGATCGTGGTGATGACCGAGCTGGATCGTCACAATCGTCCGCAGGATCTGCCGGCGTTGTTGCAGACCCTGGAAAATTATCTCGATCAGGAAGTCGACTTCGAAACAGACCTCGCCAGCAACCCGAAACTGCAACAGGCCGATCAAAAAGGGAAGCGGCAGGTCATTCTCAGTAAGCTGCAGGAACGTCTGTTCGAAATCAATCGCCGCAATCGTCTGTTGCAATTTCGAGCGACGATGCAGACCGTGAATCTGACGCAATCATCGATTCCGATTTCTTTTGACGTCGCAAATATTCGTGAAGACCAGGTGCTGACGTGGAGCGGTGCGTTCGCCAGCGAGATCGTCAAACAGAAACCCGTATCGCTCAACAAGCACCTCAACTTTCGCGAAGCCGTGTACCTGCCGGGCACGCTGGATCGAATTCGCGCCGGAGCGCGGCGGGATGAAACCGAGTACGGGTTCGCGCAGTTGCGGCTGATCATCTGTTTTCTGCGATGGGCTGACTTGAAAGCGAATCCGCCGGAACTTTATGAATCGCCGCTGCTGCTGGTCCCCGTCAAGCTGGACGTCAGGAAGGGCATTCACGATCGCTATTCGCTAACGGCTGTGGATTCCCAGGCGGAAGTCAATCCGGTGATTCGCCACCTGTTTAAGCAGTTGTACGACATCGATCTGCCGGACCAGGTCGACCTTGCTGGCAATGGACTCGACTTGTTCTTCGACGAACTGAAGCAACGAATCCAGGCCAGTGATCGATCGGTTGAGCTCGCTCGGATTGACAAGCCGCGGGTCGAACTCATTCACGCAAAGGCACGCCGCCGACTGGATCAATTTCGCAAACACGCACGGCTGTCAGGGCGCGGTATTCGGCAGTTCATAGACCTTGACTACAGCTACGATTCGATCAACTATCATCCGCTGGGAATTCGAATCTTTGAGAACTTCATCACGCCCCCGACGACTCATCTGGAAGGTATCGTCGCGACGTCGCCGCCGAAACGTCGCTACATGGTTGACGAAGTCACCACCGACGACACAGCAGTCGTGGAAGCAGAGCAGCAGTTCTACAACCTGAAGAACGACGGCGACGACAATCCGTTCAACTGGGAATTTGATCTCTGCAGTTTGACGCTGGCAAACCTGAAGTACCGCCGCATGTCGCTGGTTCGCGACTACACGCGACTGGTGGCGGACAACACCGAAAACCCTGCTTTCGAAGCGACGTTCTCACTAACCCCCGCCGATCGTCTGCCCGAATCGCAGGACACTCTGCCGCTGGAGGATCGCTTTCACGTTGTGCCGTGCGACCCGACTCAGGCCAAAGCGATCACGCATGCCCGAACAGGCGCCAGCTACATCATTCAGGGGCCGCCCGGTACAGGGAAGTCCCAAACAATCACTAACCTGATCGCCGACTTCGTGATGCGGGGCCAGCGCGTACTGTTTGTCTGCGAAAAACGCGCGGCAATCGACGTGGTTTATTATCGGTTGAAACAACAGAATCTGCAGGAACTGTGCTGTCTGATTCACGATTCTCAGGCGGACAAAAAACAATTTGTGATGGACTTAAAAGAAACCTACGACGCGTTTCTTTCAGAAGCCGGCAAGACGCGAGACTCGTTGAAGCAGAAACGTGACAAGCTGGTTCAGAAAATCAACGCGGCGCTGGTCCCCGTGGTTGCGTTCAACGACGCGATGACCGGTCAGCCGGAATCCGCGGGTGTGCGACTGCGGTCAGTGCTGGATCAGCTGATCAAACTTCGCAATGTTGTGCCGACTCTGGTGCCGCGCCAGTGGGAACGCGTACCGGGCTATGCGGAATTCGTTGATAACCGACCATCGCTGGAAGAATTCGCGTCACGGTTGAAGTATGTGCAGCCGGATGGAATTCTGGCGAACCATCCGCTGTGTCTGCTGAGCGCCGATGTCGCAGATGCAGAACGACCGACGGAATTGGTGGAAGAATGCCTTGCGTGGTGTCTGGAAGGGCGACTGGATCGATTGCAGGCGACGATTGAACAGTTGCAGTTGCCATCGGAAGTCACGACCAGTGTCGATCAACTGCAGGATGCGATTCAGTATGCAGAACAGGGCGGATTTCTGGCCGAGTACAATCTGTTGGGACTTCTGGACCCCGACTCGAAAACAACAAAAAAGTACGCCACCGCACTTCGGAAACTGGATCGCAAAGACAAAGCGGTCGCGAAAGCTCAACAGGCCACTGTCTATTGGAAACGGAAACTGTCGTCCGCAGACACCCGCGTGGCACTCGAACAGGCGCAGCAGCTGCAGGGCAACTTCTTCAGGATGCTGAAACCCACCTGGTGGCGACTGCGACGTGTGCTGGGCGAGGCGTATGACTTTTCGCAGCACGCCGTCAAACCACTATGGACGTTTGTGCTGCAGCTGTTGGATCACGAACACGAAAAGCTGGCCGACCGAACAGAAGTCGCCGATGAGATCAGCGACGAATTCGGGATTCGACTTAACCTTGACACCTTCCACAAACAGTTATTGGAACTACGCACTAAACTGAAAACTCAGCCGGGGCCCATTCAAAGCCTGACGCGTCACGTGCTGGCAGCAGACGACGGCGCCAGAACGCTTCAGCAACTGGCTGCCCTGAAGTCGCCGTTGATAGAGCTACGCCAAACGCTCGATCGTTTCGTCGACGGCTATGAACACCTGGATCTACACACGTTGGGTGACTCCCTGAACGCCATTCGAGATTCAATCGGGCAACTGCCTGATTATCTACACTGCCTGGCATCGTTAAAGCCGCTGCCGGACAAACTGACCGATGCCATCCGGACTCTGCCGCTGACATTGCTGCAATTAGAAGCTGCCGCAGCCGAACACGCGCTGCAGACCGCATATCGGGACAACCGAGAACTCGCCCGATATGACGCCGAGGTACGTTCAAAACAGATCGGCGAAATCTCCAAAGCGTGCGACAAGTGGATGCAGGCAAACGCGGCGACGATTCGCGAGTTCGTGCGCCAGCGTTTTAACGATCATGTTGCCGTCGCCGCTGCGTCTGCGGGACAATTGTCGGCAGCGGAGAAGGAATTCAAGAAACTGTTCAATAGTGGTCGCCGGGAAATTGAACACGAGTTTTCCAAATCAATGCGGTACAAGGCGATTCGTGAACTGGCTGCGGGCGATTCCGGAGTCGTGATTCGCGATCTGAAACCCGTGTGGCTGATGAGCCCGCTGAGTGTTTCGGACACGTTGCCATTGAACGCGGGAACTTTCGACGTAGTGATCTTTGACGAAGCCAGTCAAATCACGCTGGAAGAGGCGATTCCGTCTTTGTTTCGAGCCGACCAGACGATCGTGGTTGGCGACGAAATGCAGTTGCCGCCCACAAGTTTCTTTGCGACGAAACGCAACGATGACGACGAAGACCTGAGCTTCGAAGAAGAGGGCGAGGTTGTGCAGTATGACCTCAACAGCAGCAGCTTTCTGAATCATTCGTCGCGCAATCTGCCGACGCGAATGTTGGGTTGGCATTACCGCAGTCGATCGGAATCGTTGATCAGCTTTTCCAACCACGCCTTTTACGGCGGAAGATTGCTGACGGTTCCGGAAGAACGATTGCCTCGTGGCGGCAGCGGCGACCATTCAGAACTACTGGCCACCACCGCGGCGGACGGTGCGACCGCAGCAACGGAACTGTTGTCGCGGCCGGTCAGCTTTCACTTTTTGGAACACGGGGTTTACGAAAAACGTCGCAACACGGCAGAAGCAGAATACATCGCGGAACTTGTGCGGGAAATCCTGAGCGGTGAAGCGGCGCACAGCATTGGCATCGTGGCGTTTTCTGAAGCTCAGCAGGAAGAAATCAGTCGTGCAATTCGCAGTCTGGCCGAAGATGATTCCGACTTCGCCGAGTTACTTGATGCAGCGCTGGAGCGTGAAGAAGATGGTCAGTTCATGGGCCTGCTGGTCAAGAACCTGGAGAACATTCAGGGCGACGAACGTGACATCATTATTCTCAGCGTGTGCTACGGCCCGGATCCGGCGGGAAAGATTCGCATGAATTTCGGACCGATCAACATGTCTGGAGGCGAAAAACGTTTAAACGTCGCGTTTTCCCGAGCCAAACATTGCATGGCACTGGTGGCGTCAATGCGATCGTCGGCAATTACCAACGACTACAATGACGGCGCGAATTGCCTGAAGACATACCTGAAGTATGCGGAAGCGTGTTCGATGGGGCACGCATCCTCTGTCGCGACTGTTCTGCAGGGCCTTAGCGGCCGGACGGACCAGGAACTGTTCGGGGATGATCGAACGGAAACGCTGGTCGACGAAATCGCGACAGAACTGCTGGCACAGGGCTTTCGAGTCGACCGCAATGTTGGCCAGTCACATTTTCGCTGCGACCTCGCGATCTGCACCGACGGCGATACGACGTACCGGCTCGGCATTCTGACAGACAGCAGTGCCTGGTACGCTCAGGAGGATCTACTGGAACGCGAGCTGATGAAGCCGCAATTGTTGGCCGCATTCGGCTGGAACATCATGATCGTGCTTGCTCGAGACTGGTACCACGACAGGGATCTTGTGCTAAAGAAAATCGCCGACGCGGCCGGTTGATTTGAACATCAGAGATCCAGCGGTGAACGTGCCACAGGCAGTGACTACCGATGAGATGGATGCAAGTCGGCAGCGGCTCGTGGTTCCAGCACCCGGCGGATTGCTGACACGATATCTCCCATAGGCTTTGGCACGAAGCCGACAATGTTGGTGTAGTCGCACTGACTCAAAGCGTCTTCCTCACTGAACCCGCTCATCAGCAGCACAGGCAGCTCCGGGACCATGTGATGCAGGCGTTCGCAAATCGTGGCGGTGTTCGGGCCGGGCATCGTCAGATCCAGTAGAACAATAGCGACTTCGCTCCCGTGGTCCTGTAAAATTGAAATCGCTTCGTGTCCGTTTGCGGCACACAGGACAGTGTAATTGTGTGTTTTTAATTTTGCCTGCATTACCGATCGGACAATTTCTTCATCGTCAACAACCAGCACTGTCTGCTGCCCCATGGAAAGTCCTGCCCCAACGGAAGCAGGTCGCGTTTTGTGGTCGGTTTGTCCGACGCCGGAAGCAGGCAGGACCCGCACGGTGGTGCCATGCCGCAATCGGCTCTCAATGATAATTGCACCATGATGGCTGCGCACAATTCCCTGGACGCATGCCAGCCCCAATCTGCGGCCGGCGAACTTTGTTGTGAAAAACGGATCGAAAATCTTTTCGATAGATCCGTCGTCAATTCCGCATCCTGTATCAACTACGTCCAGATAAACATAGTCTCCGCTGTGCAGGTCGTCGTCGAGATGCTTGCCTGCCAGGTCATCTTCACTGACTGACACTCGTCCCGTTCTGACAAGAATCTTTCCGTCGTCTATGCCAATCGCTTCGGAAGCGTTAGGAATCAGATTCATGACGATTTGTCGAATGGACGTCACGTCGCCTTCGACACCTGGCAGGTCCGCGGCAAATTCATATTGCAGCGAGACATTCCGTTTCGGTACAGACGAGGCCAGTAGATCGCCCATTCCGCGGACAGTTGCAGCCAGATCAAAAACACTCTTGTCGAAATTTCCCTTGCCTGAATAGGCGAGCATCTGACCGCACAGTTCCGCTGACCGCGTGGCCGCTGACTGGATCTGTTGAATACTGGCCTGCTGTGCCGCCGTCGGACCGGTTTTCTGAAGCAGTTCCGCATGAGTCACAATTCCAACGAGCAGGTTGTTGAATTCATGAGCAATGCCACCAGCCAAGATACCAAGACTGGCCAGTCTTTGCTTCTGCTGCAGCTTTTGTTCAAGTTCCTGACGTTTTTCCTCTCCCGCCCTGAGAGTCGTCACATCAGGAAACGCGACGCGAAGACTGTTGTCCTGCCTAGGTGTAACCGGCGATCCG
>CALFOL010000056.1 GCA_937919915.1 uncultured Planctomycetaceae bacterium | reverse complement strand
AAACCTGTTGCTGAAACTTTTGCACGCAGCCGACTTCGATATCGAAGTCGCTCAGCGAGGGATCATCTTCATCGACGAAATCGACAAAATTGGCAAAACCAGCCAGAACGTGTCGATCACTCGAGACGTTTCGGGAGAAGGTGTGCAACAGGCGCTGCTGAAGATGCTGGAAGGCACTGTTGCGAACGTTCCTCCCCAGGGCGGACGCAAGCACCCGGAGCAGCAGTATATTCAGATCGACACGACCAATATCCTGTTCATCTGCGGCGGAACGTTTGTTGGACTGGAAGACATTATCGCTCGACGACTGGGCAAGAAGGTGATCGGATTCGGTCACAACTCAGACACAGAGGGAGAAGAGGTTCGTAACGAACTGCTGCACAAAGCCAATGTCGACGACATCATGGAATTCGGTCTGATTCCGGAACTGCTGGGACGACTTCCTGTGATGGGAACTCTGACGCAACTCAGCGAACGAGCCCTGGTGAAAATCCTTACAGAGCCACGCAACGCTCTGGTTCGTCAGTATCAAAAGCTGTTCGCAATGGAAGAGTGCGAGCTGGAATTTACCGACGCAGCTTTGAGCGAAATCGCAAAGCAGGCTCGCGTTCACAACACGGGGGCTCGTGGACTGCGAAGCATCGTGGAAAAAGCCATGTTCGATGTGATGTACAACCTGCCAGAACAGGAACGTGGCAAGAAGTTCCTGATTACGGACGATATGGTTCGCGGCGAAGCCTCCGGCATGAACGATGCTGCAGCTGCATAGCAGTTCTGCGACATAACACTACTGAATTCGAAACGGCACACAGCGAACCTTTCACTGTGTGTCGTTTCTGTTTGAATAGATGTTCATTTGCCTGACTCAAAACCGCAGCCGAGGTTGATCGCCCCGTCGAAATCACTTAGCCGATGCCCGAAACGAAAACAGATCCCTGCACTCCCCGAGACTTTGCTGTCAAAGTGGTGTTGGTTCTGCGCGCGGCGGGGCATGAGGCGTTGTGGGCGGGCGGATGTGTTCGAGACGATCTGTTGGGAATTGCGCCCAAGGATTACGACGTCGCAACAACTGCCACACCGCAGCAGGTGATTGAGTTGTTCGGTAAGCGGCGAACGGTGCCGGTCGGCGTTAGCTTTGGTGTCGTGATGGTCCTGGGGCCGAATCGTGGATGTGGCCAGATCGAAGTTGCCACGTTCCGTGCGGATGGTGAATATCTGGACGGGCGTCGCCCTGATTCGGTGCAATTCTGTTCTGCCAAAGAAGATGCTCGGCGACGCGACTTCACAATCAACGGTATGTTCTACGACCCCATCGCTGAAGAAGTGATCGACTATGTCGGGGGCCGACAGGATCTGACTGCGGGCGTTGTGCGGGCGATTGGCGACCCATCCGATCGGTTTGCGGAAGACAAACTTCGGATGCTCCGTGCCGTGCGTTTTGCGGCGACGTTTCAATTTTCACTGGACGCTGCTACGGCAGCAGCAATCACTTCGCTGCGTAAGGAAATTTCTCAGGTCAGCGTCGAACGGATCGCTCAGGAACTACGCCGTATGTTGGCTCATTCCACTCGGGCGGCGTCGATGCAGAAGTTGATAGACGTTGGGCTGCATGAAACCGTATTTTCGCCACTGTTCGAAGATCCGCGGGCGATTGATGACTTAGGACGCGTGCGGGAAGTCCTGCAGCATTTGCAGTTGCCTGCGCTCGAGCCATCGTTGTGCGCGGTATTTGCATCTCTGTTTGAGGGCACCGCGAGCAAACGGCGAGATCGGACAGTGAAGATCGCGGATGCTTGTCGTAAGCTGAAGTTGTCGAATCAGGAGACGGAGGCAATTTGCTGGATCGCTGAGGCAGCCTGCCAATGTCGGGATGCTGAACGTCAGCCATTGCATGTGATCAAACCGATCCTGTCCGACAGTCGCGCGGCGTTGTTGCTGGACTACCTCCGGGCATCGTCACTTGCCCGGGCGGAAAATCCTGCTGATGCAGATTACCTTCGGGCGTACTCGGACGCGACGCCTGCGGAGAGACTCTGCCCTGCGCCGCTGATTGACGGGACGGACGTGCGGGCACTGGGGGTTGAGCCTGGCCCGATCTTCAAGGATCTGCTGGAAAAAATTCGCCACGAACAGTTGGACGAGCTCCTTGCGAACCGAGAGGCGGCGCTGCAACGATTGCAGGAACTGGCGGCATAGAGTCAGTGGTCAGCCGGTGCTATGATGTGTCGCAGTCACCTGCTTGTTTCCCACTGTCTGATTCGCCATGTCACAAACACCAGACGATCGTGTCCCGCATTCGGACATGCATCCACATCCATCGTGCGGCGACACCGATCGACTTCTCCAGGACTGCGACATTCATCGGACGAGGGCCGGCGGGCCGGGCGGTCAGCATCGGAACAAGGTTGAGACCGGCATCGAAATTACTCATCGGCCGACGGGGCTGATTGCGCTGGCCTACGAACGACGCAGTCAGGAACAGAATCGCCAGGCCGCCGTCTTCCGCATGCGATTGCTGCTGGCCACCTTTCATCGCTGCGTGAATTCGTCTGTCGTTGAACCGTCTGCGTTGTGGAAATCCCGCTGCAAAAACTTACGAATTTCGTGTAACGAAGAGCACACCGATTTTCCCTCAATGATTGCCGAAGCGATGGACGCGGTCTACGCGAAAGACTACGACGTACGCCCCGCCGCCGCCGCGCTGGGATGCTCGAATTCTCAGCTGGTGAGATTTTTGGCAAAGGCCCCGGATGCGATGATTCACGTCAACGGTGCTCGAGAACAAGTTGGTCTGCGAAAACTGAAGACGTAGTCATCCAACCCGGGCGACGATGTATGCAATCCGGTGTCCACTCCTGCAGACACCTGGTAAATCCGGGCAGAAACGCCCAATAACAGCGTTATCTTCCTGCGTTCGGGTGTTGTCCCGGTGGATTGTTGTTCCGATCGTGGAAACGAGATACATTTACGTTCTGCCTGCAATCTCCCTATCCCATTCTCAGCAGATTCAACTCCCCAGGATTCGGATCTGAAACTTTCACTCCTCATGACATCTGCCGCTCAAACCGCCCATCCACGTAATTTACAGTTGCCTGTCGGCGCAGCGTTCGACTTTCAACCACGCACGCGCGTCGTGTTCGGAGCGGGGAGCTTCGCGTCTCTCGGTCAGATTGCTGCCGAGTTTCAGAAGAAACAAGTCCTGCTGGTCACCGATCCTGGTTTGAAAGCCGCAGGACACTGTTTGACAGCCGTGAATTCGCTGCAGGCAGCCGGTATTTCAGTTGCCGTGTTCGATGATGTCGCTCCCAACCCGACCACAGATGACGTGGATCGTTGTGTCGCATTCGCCAAAGAGCATCAGATCGAACTCATCATCGGACTCGGCGGCGGCAGCAGCATGGACTGCGCTAAAGGCGCCAACTTTCTGCTGACCAATGGTGGGCGGATGCAGGACTATCGTGGTGTCGGCCGCGCGACCAAAGACATGCTTCCGATGATCGCCGTGCCGACCACTTCGGGCACGGGCAGTGAAGCGCAGTCGTTTGCAGTCATCGCCGACGCGAAGACGCATATGAAAATGCCCTGCGGAGACCCCCGCGCAGCCTGCAAAGTCGCCATTCTGGATCCGGAACTGACCATCACCATGCCCCAGTCCGTCGCTGCAGCGACGGGGATCGATGCGATGACTCATGCCATCGAAAGCTACGTCACGACGAGGCGGAATCCAGTTTCTCAGATGTTTGCTCGCCAGGCATGGCAGTTGCTATCGAACGCCTTTCCAATCGTCATGGAGCAACCGGACAACGTCGAAGCGCGCGGCCACATGCTGCTGGGATCACACTTCGCTGGTGCGGCCATCGAAAACAGCATGCTCGGGGCAACGCACGCCGCCGCGAATCCTCTGTCGGCGCACTTCAGTACTGTGCATGGGATTGCCGTTGGACTTCTGTTGCCGCATGTCATTCGCTGGAACTCGTCCGAGGTGGGCCGTTTGTACCGTGAGCTGGCGATGTCAGCTGGCTGGGCGGGGCGAGCAGACTCGGCGGAAGAGGCGTCTGAAGGGCTTGCAAACGGATTCACTGAGCTGTTGCGAATTGGACAAATGCCAACGTCTCTGAAAGACGCGATTACCACCGCAATCGGTCCCATATTGATGGAGACTTTAGCAACTGAAGCGTCTCAGCAGTGGACGGCGAACTTTAACCCGCGAACAATGGACGTAGATTCGTTTCGTGAAATATACCGAAATGCGATTTAGTAAGCGTCAGCCGACTAAGGGAATCAAAGACATGATCAGCTCTGCCAGCCGTTTGCTAACCCGAACGATATACCTGACGGCAATCAGCTGCCTGCTGCCAACCATGATACTGGCAGATGGGGCGGCCGTGTCTCCAACGGGCCCCACGGAATCCAGCTGGGCGTCATTCCGCAACGGCGCGGCTCAGCGCGGAATAGCGAACACAAAACTGTCCGACGATCCACAGATGAAGTGGGAGCTGGAATCCAAAGATGGCTGGGTGGCAACCTGCGCGATTGTTGGCAACCATGTGTATGCGCCGGCGCTGCAGGGATATCTGTATTGCCTTGATCGAGAGACTGGCAAAGAACTCTGGAAGTATCGTTCTATCGAAAGCACGGACGAAAAACAGTTCGCGCCAGGCTTTAAGGCGGCTCCTTTTGTCACTGATGGGTTTGTCTATGTCGGTGACGAAGACGGAATCCTGCACGCGGTCGATCGCACCACGGGCAAGGGCGAGTGGAAGTTCGCCACGGGAGCAGAGATCGCCGGTGGCGTGGCCATGTATCAAGATCAGTTGTTGCTGGCTTCTCACGACGCGTACTTGTATTCGCTGGGACAGGATGGCAAAGAAAAATGGAAATTCGAAACGCAGGACCGCATCAACTGCTCTCCAGGAATCGCTGATCATTTTACGTTTGTGAGTGGTTGTGACGAACATCTGCGGGTCATCGATCTGGATTCGCATAAAGAAACGCGGGATATCGAAATGGAGTCATTCCTGATCGCGTCACCAGCGATCGCTGACGACATGCTGTATGTCGGGACTCACGCGGGTGACGTCGCAGGAGTTAACTGGAAATCAGGCGAAATTAAGTGGCGGTACAAGGGAGACCGTGACCTGCCCTACCACGCCTCCGCCTGTGTGACCGACGATCTTGTTTTGGTCGGTGGTCACGACAAAAACATGCATGCGATCGACCGCGTGACCGGTCAAGGGCGATGGACGTTTCCAACAAAGGCTCGGATCGACAGCTCTGCGGCTGTTGTCGACGAGAGAATCTTCTTTGGATCCGGGGATGGTAACATTTATGGACTTTCGCTGGCTGATGGCAAACAGGTTTGGAAGTTCAACGCAGGGAATCCAGTCAATGCTGGCATTTCTATTGGCGAAGGCTGTATGGTCGTTGGTGAAGACTCCAGCAATGGTCGACTTCGCTGCTTCAGG
>CALFOL010000055.1 GCA_937919915.1 uncultured Planctomycetaceae bacterium | reverse complement strand
GAACAATCGGCGTTATACAACCAGTTCAACGCCAACTTCGCCATCCATGATCCCATCAACGTGCCGTTCATCGACAACGTGCTGCCCGCGTGGCAATGCCCGTCTGATCCCAAACCAGACAAATGGCAGATTGAAGAAGAAGGCAGTCCGGGCACCGTATTGGCCGAACTTCCCACGGCGAACTACATCGGTGCATTCGGTACGGAAGCACTGGACGGTTGTGAGAACGCTCCGGGAACGGCACCGGTCTCCACCAATGGTCAATGTCGCGGCAACGGGATCTTCTATCACAACAGCAAAGTTCGTTTTCGCGACATTACTGACGGAACGACCAACACGTTCATGATTGGCGAGCGCCGGACAGACACGGCTCTGGGATGGTTTTCAACATGGCCGGGCATGGTGTCGGAAGGCGAAGAGGCATTTCAGCGGATTCTTGGTTCAGCAGATCACGTCCCGAATGATCCCGTCGGACACCTCGACGACTTCAGCAGCAATCACACCGGCGGTGCTCAGTTTACACTTGCCGACGGATCGGTGCGGTTCATCAGTGAGAACATAGACCACGGGCTGTATCAGTCACTGGCGACTATTCAGGGCGGTGAAGTTGTGGGTGAGTATTAGGCCCAAGTGGCGAAGTTGTGAGCCTGTCGGTGGTGGTCTCGTCCACTACCGATAGAGGCTGTTTTTGCGACTTTGGAGGTCACTCATGAGTGCTGAAATTCAACCAATGCCTGATGCGCCGCGAAGTCTGGGTCTGTTGACGTCGGTTGGTCGCGCGCTGTCGAAGGACTTCTGTCCGTCGTGGAATCGTTGGGTGTACTGGCTGAAGAATCCGTTATGGATGCTGATTCTGGCGATGGCTGGAACGGTGCTGTGCGGCGTGTTTCTGAATCCGTGGATCTTCGGGCTGACTGCGTTGCTGTTGGTGGTCGTCGCCGCCGGCACGGTACTGCCGTGGGCGGCGATCAAAGGCATCAACTGTCAGGTGATGTTTGATGTGCGGCGAGTTGCCTTTGGCCAGCCTGCGCTGGTGCGTTTGAGGGGTCACAAAGGGACAGGCACAATAGTGTTCGGCACTAATATTGCCGTGTTGGTTTGACTGTAATATTTACGTGAAGGGATCACAGGAGGTCTTGTTGACTGGAACACGGCATTTATTGTGCGGCCAGTCCTTCGCGAAAATCGGCGTAGCGTGAAGCTCGGCAGACAGGACGGTGAAGCGCCCGGCGAATTATGTTTGTCTGTTTCTTCAGCTTTTCGATGTGACCCGCCAGCTTATCTTCGTCGGCAAGGCCGCAGAAGTAGAAACAAATCATTTCGTATGTCCGCTTCGTTGGCTGGCATCCCGTCCATAACGCGATCAGCATACAGGCGATGATCGCGCAGTATGTCTGGATCTCAATGCCGTGTTGGTTGTGACTCAGAAGGTGACGGCAGCCCAGCATGTGCTTGAAAAACCTGAAGAAGATCTCGATTGCCCGGCGATTGGCAAAGATCAGGGCGATCACTGCCGCTGGCACATCCAGCAGGTTGGTGGCGATGCGAAGAATACCGTCGCTGTCCACTCCGCTCGAACCGCCGCGATATTTTCCTCGCGTCGTATGAGGATTCACACGCAGGCAGATCACACGCACCTTGTGGTCCGACTGACGACTGGCACTGCTGTTGGGAAATGTCACGATTCGTTCACAGTGTCCGTTGCGACCGTCACGCTGGGGCGTGACCTATGGCAGGACACTGCCGTTCAGCCGATTTGCAGATGGACTCCCTTCCCTTTTTCAACGTTTTCCCGGACAATCGTCGCCCCAGGCACAATCATTTTCCCGGAAACGACCTAAACGCCCCAACGAACCCGGGCCAACCAGCGTAAAATAGCTGGAAGGCCGCAAAATGCTGAAGACTATGACCGAACCGGACGCGAATTTCGAATCGTCCGAGGCTGATTTGGAATCGGATGATTCCGTGATGTCTCAGACCACCGATGCGCGTCTGGTGGAAGAAGCTCGACGAGGTGATACCGATGCGTTTGGCCAACTGGCTCAACGCTACGAACGTCGCGTCATCAAAGTCATTCGGCGTTTTATGGCCGATCAGGATCTGGCGATGGATTTGGCTCAGGAAACTTTCCTGAAGGCCTTCGACCGCCTGGAACAGTTTGATCCCTCACGGCGTTTCGGACCGTGGTTGTTTCGCATCGCTGTGAACACCACCTACGACTATCTGCGAAAAGTCAAACGCAAAGGTAAGTGGGCGTTATTCAGCGAAGCTGGCGAAGACCACGTTCCCGACCCGGAATCGACGGACCCTCGAGGCGAAATCGATTTGTCTCAGGAAGTTCAGATGGTGCTGGTCGACATCCCCGAAGCTTATCGCACGGTGTTGGTACTGCGTGACCTGGAAGGTTTTTCGACCTCCGAAGTTGCCGCCGTCACAGAACGCAGTGAAGCCACCATTCGCTGGCGGCTGGCAGAAGCTCGACGGATGTTTAAAGAAGCATGGGAACGTCGACAGCGTTGCATCGATGAGGAAAACCTGGGGTAGTACAATGCAGAAATCGAATTTAAAATGCATCGATGCAAGACATCTGGTGCATCTGGCAGTCGGTGACGACACTCTGCCCGATGAAGAACAGCAGCTGGTCGATCATCTCCATACCTGTTCCGATTGCCGCGCCTATCATGCTGGCATGATGGATGCGATGCATGCCTTGGAACAGGTTCGTGATGGAGACTGTGAGGAAGTGCCAGGCAAATCAATTTGGCCTGGCTTGTCCGCACAATTGAAGTCTCGCCAGGCGGCTGTTGCTGCTGGTCCTGAGCCGCGACGTTTTAACGTGGCTGTTGCGACGTTGTGCGCATGTTCACTGATGCTGGCGTTGGTAACGGCAGTGCAGAACCTGCCTTCAAACAATGTCGATCAGTATGCTAACCAGCCTGTTATGCAGGCAGTGAACGTTGGCTTTAATGCCAATGACTTTCGGAACAACACAAATCCGGCGGCTGGCCAACTGATTTACAGGCGTCAACCGAATGGCACGATCGTCGTTGTCGATAGAGCAACAGGGCAGGTTTATGCCCCGAATGTCACTTTTTCGAATGACGATGGCCTGAACTTCTAGAGCAGTTTACTAATTGTTGTGAACGGTACTCGCTCGCGGGAGCAGGCTTTCTGGGATCGAAACGCGTGCCCTGCGGTCACAAGTCAGCGTAATACGCTGTCAACGATTTGCATCGAAGCGGCCGTCGCCAGACGGCGGATCTGCTGTACTGTTGTCCGCGTTCTGGCGAACATAGCTGCGAGTGTCTGCGTACCTGCACTATGCGGCAACACTGAGCTGCCGTTGATCGTCAAGTGCTTCCGCCAGGCACTCCAGCATGCTCCGCATCAGTGGTGCATGCAGGTCGCGCTCGTCTCGCAAACGATTGCATCGCATGGATCGTTCGACCGTCTTTTTGTTGCCGGCCACAGATTGGATCTGCTCAGACGGCAGGTTCAGGTGGTTCGCCAGAGCCATAGCAAAGTGAAACGGCGTCGAACGTTCTGCTCCCGCGATGTTGACATAGCCGGTCGTTCCACCATCCAGGCAACCAGCGAGTGCCGCCGCGAAATTTTCTGGTCCGATTGGCGTCGCGAACGTAACCGCATCGACCTTTACCAGACGTACGTCACGGATCGCGTCGACTGTTTCTGCGACAAAGCTTCCCGCTGTTGTCCCGGTAATGTTTGTGCGGACGATCAGCGAATCGGCCACGCCAGCGACGAGTGATTCGTATTTCAGAATTGTCTTTGCGAATCGATCGCTGGCAAACGCGCTGCTGTCGTCA
The DNA here is from genome assembly GCA_937919915.1 of uncultured Planctomycetaceae bacterium. Lineage (GTDB taxonomy): Bacteria > Planctomycetota > Planctomycetia > Planctomycetales > Planctomycetaceae > Fuerstiella. Next base: position 4,120 of record CALFOL010000055.1, on the reverse strand, counting down.
TCGTGGAAAACCCATGGGCCACAGAATACGGCATCACTGGAGATTAACACAAGTCTTCGACCAGCAGAATGCACGGCATCAATGCACTCACTCAGCCATTGGCGTTCTGAAGTAAAATCGCCGAAGCCCGGATCCCACGAGGACTGAGCAGCCCCACCGCAGAAAACGACGACATCCGCTGCTGCTGCTTCTTTTCTTAGTGATTCAGAATCAACTCGACCGGTCTGACAGCCTTGATGACTTTTCGGACCGGAAAACCACAGACCGCTAACTTCGGATCGTTTTGCGAGTTGTTGTGCCAGCGAGCTTCCTGCGACAGTATCAATACCAACGATCAGCGTTCGAGCCATGGTGTGTCTCCTGCAACGTTTTGTGCTGGCAGCCCCCTGCGTTCGTCCATGAACGCCAGTTTCGCGACCTGCCAGTTGGATGGAATTGTACCTTTGCCCCCGAATTCGCACCAAGAGAAGTTCTGGCAGGGAATTCATTGACAATAATGGCATTCAGGGCGAACCCAATGTCTGGGGACGACGATCCATTCGCTGGCGTTGTCACAGCGAGTTGTCCAGCTGTTTGACTTCGTCGATCAGATCCAGCACAGGTTCCGTCAGAAGCTGGCCTTTGCGCCACCTGAACACAATCTGACGCTGCCCGAGTTGCTGCCGCAATGATCGAATCACCAGGCCCTTGCAGAGTTCACCATTCAGTCGACCAGCCACGATTCCGACGCCCATACCTACACGGACGCAGGCGAATGTGAATGCGCTGTTGTCGGTTTCGACGGCAATGTTCGCATGGAGGCCTTCTTTGTGCAGCGCATGGTCCAGGGCGTTGCGGCCATGTGTGCCTGGCACCGTGACGATTAGCTCATGCTTCACCAGGCTGCGAAGACTGGCTGGCTTTGCTTTTGCGAACGGGTGGTCAGGATTCGTTACGGCAAAGAATTCAACCAGATAGGCTGGCTCATAGTGGATCAGTGGAGACTCCTGTTGGAAGCCTGATTCAAGACTCATGGCGATATCCGTTTCGCCCGCCAACAGCAGTTCTTCTGCGCGAGCATTATTGCCGTGACGAATCTCCAGGCGGTTTGTGTGGCGTTGCCGAAACCTGGCAAACGGCCCCGCAAGGTCTTCGATCATCATGCGGACTCCGGTGACAATCCGAATCGCTTCCTCCGAATGGGATTCCTGAACGACATCGAAAGCGGATTCCAGACGCACAAGAATCTCGTCAACGACTTCATGTAATCGTGTCGCAGCGGCTGTTGGCTTAACCTGGCGCCCGACGCGTTCAAATAACTGAACGCCATAAGCATTTTCGAGTGCCTGAATATGCTGCCACACGGCCGGAGTTGACAGGTGAGAAACTTTCGCAGCCGCTGCATATCCGCCACACTCCATCACCTTCCGAAAAGTGTGCAGCTGTTGAATACTGATGTCCACGGAACGAGTGAACTCGGGCGGCATAATTCATTCCAGAATTCAAAACGGTTGTTTCAATGTGTTTAATTGCACGAAACGAATGCCGAGGTACAATTCAGACCGCGCCCCAACCTTCCCGATACCGTTTGCTGCGGACTCAGATCCATGCCGAATGAGAATTCCAACAACGCTTCAACGGCGTCTGAGGTGCCTGTTGGGTCGCGACAGCGATTCTGGCTGTTATTTTTGCTGTTTCTGCATACCGTCAACACGTACATGGATCGCGTGTGCATTTCCGCAGCCAAGGACGATATCCAGCGCGACATCTCGGGGCTCGACGACCAGATGATGGGCTACGTCTTTGGCATCTTTGCCATTGGCTACGCACTGTTCCAAATTCCCGCTGGCTGGTTCAGCGACCGTGCCGGACCGCGTCATGCGTTGACGATTGTTGTGATCATCTGGAGCATCTTTACGGCGCTCACGGGTGCCGTGTATACGGCGATCAGCCTGATCGTGGTGCGGTTTCTGTTCGGCGCAGGAGAAGCCGGTGCCTATCCCGGCGCGACGCGAGCGTTATATAGTTGGTTACCGGCCAAAGAACGAGGGCTGGGGCAGGGGATTTTCCACTCTGGCGCGGATTGGGGCGGCCGCTTCTTTGGTGGTGATGCCATGGTTGATCGACATGATCGGCTGGCGAATGACGTTTGTTGCCAACGGTGTCGTGGGACTGGTGTGGGGCGCCGTTTGGTGGTTCTGGTATCGCAACGAACCAGCTGAACATGCGTCCGTCAATGCGGCAGAAGTGGAATTGATTCGGCAGGGCATCGAAGACGAAGCGGCAACAGAATCGAAAGTCCCATACATTCAGGTGGTCACTTCGGCGAATGTTCTGTTGGCGATGTTTCAATATGCTGCCAGCAACATTACGTTTTTTATCAGCATGACCTGGCTGGCTCCATACATTGGCGAAACCTGGGGCAACGAATACAGATACCTGGCCTCAGTGCCACTGTTGTGCGGTGCCGTGGCGCTGTGGCTCTCGGGATATGCTGTCACATACCTGCACAAAAAAGGCGTGCAAGTGATGTCTCGGCGACTGCCCGCGATGATTGGCTATGCTCTGGGAGCCATCGGCTTGCTGATGTGTACGCAGACCGCAGGATCAGATTCGGTCTGGTTGTTCATTGCCTGCTTTTCGCTCGCGACGTTTGGTGTTGAGATGACGCTGAGCCCCAGCTGGCATTCTGCATGGACATCGGTGGCTCCCGTTCCGGAGCGGTTTCGGCGGCGATGAATAAGCAGTCGCTTATATGTTTCGCACATAATAATCTTCGGGTCATCCTTACCTGAAGCACTGGGTGGTCATTCATTATGTGCGATTATTTGTGGGCGGGTGCTTATGGTTGGAAACCTGGGAGCGGCCTTGAGCGCCGTGGCGTTCCCGTACTTTGTCGCAAACGTCACAATTCCGGTGATTGCGGAACAGACAGGAACGGCAAATTCGTTCTTTGTATTCGCGGCCACAATGAACGCTCTGGCTATGATCGCCTGGCTGTTCATGAATCCATTGCGGGAGCTTAAAGAAATTTCGGCGACAGCTCTGCACAATCGACTGGCCGTGTTCGTGTTGCTGATCGTGATGGTGATTTCCGCGGTGGTTTACACAAATTTCCTGATGACGAAGACGCCTCCTAAGGAAGAACCTAAAGCAGTCGAAGCAGACACGGCAATGCTGATAGAGAGCGGATTCACCGCGGAATAATCGTTCTGTCATCCCGCTGTCGTTCGATGTTCGCAACTGTCTGGGAACTCGAACAGGGGAATCGCATGAAACCATTAAAAGGCGTTGCCGTCGGCGCGGGATACTTCAGTCAGTTTCACTTCGACGCGTGGTCGCGGATCGAAGGTGTTCAGCTGACCGCTGTGTGCGATGTGAATGCCGAAGTCGCAGCAAAGGCGGCGGCTGAATACGGCATCGCACAAACCTACGTTGACTATGCGACGATGCTTGACGCGGAGCAGCCGGATTTCGTCGACATTATCACTCGCCCGGATTCGCATCTGTCGCTGGTGACTGAAGCCGCAAGTCGGGGCATTCCGATCATCTCCCAAAAAGCTCTAGCGCCCACGTTCGCTGAGGCTCAACAGATCGTGCAGGTTGCGGACTTAGCCGGCGTGCCGCTGATGGTGCATGAGAACTTTCGGTTCCAGCCGTGGTATCGCGAAATTCGGCGACAGATTAATACCGGAGCGATCGGTGATCGGCTGCATTCGATTTCCTTTCAATGTCGTATGGGAGATGGCTGGCAACACGACGCTTACATGGAACGCCAGCCCTACTTTCGTGAAATGCCGCGGTTACTGATCTTCGAGACCGGTGTGCATTTCGTCGACTGCCTGCGAGAAGGTCGCGAGTTCGAAACCAGCGGACACGAGTATCTGAAGTCGTTGGCGGTCGTCGAAGCAATTTATGAATCGGCAGACTCTAAAGTGCCGATGCGGGGCCTGTCAGGAGATTCCAAGGACGTGTGATAGACCTCAGTCTGCCGGTCAACAGCAAAATGCCGGGCGTTGACGTGTCGGACGCCCGACGTCCGGCACGCGACGTCCGGCACGCGACGTCCGGCACGCGACGTCCGGCACGCGATGGCTGGAACGCGATGGCTGGAACGCGACAACACTGTCGTTGTATTCAC
>CALFOL010000054.1 GCA_937919915.1 uncultured Planctomycetaceae bacterium | reverse complement strand
AACATTGGAAGCGGCCGACTATTTTGGCGAAGACGATGCCTTGAAGCTGGAGGTGCAGAAGATTGCCCTGAAGGCATACATGAAGTATGTCCGCATCGAGTTCTTCAAGTCGCTTGGTCGCGACAGCTGGTTGATCGGTTATTATCCACGGCCTCAGCTGTTGCGAACATGCTTGCAGTTAGACGGTTTGTCCTTGGTCAAACGTCTTTATCGGCCTCAAATCGAAATCCAACACGCCGAGCTGCGGGACGCCTTTGCAAAGTTCAATCTCCGGCAGTATGGCGAAGCGTATCAGCTGCTGCAGGCGGTCGTTGACGCCAAATCGTCCAACGCGGACTTGGTGGCCGAAGCGAAGAAACTGCAGGGTGTGATCGATGCTCGCTTTGCGCAACGATTGGAAGAGATCAAAGAGATTCACAAGACATACTATCGCGATGCGATTGGCTACCTTCAGGAAACCAAGCCGCATTTTGTAGGTTTCCCGCCCGCATCGGAAATTGACGACCTGTTAAAGAAGTGGGAGCTCGACATCGTTGCAAAGGGCGCCGAGATCTCCGATTCGTTAAAGCCCTCCGGCGGTGACGCTAACGATTGAGTACGACGAAGGGATTGCATTTTGTGCCCGAACAATGAACCAGCGCACATACTTCATTTCCCGGGAGTTTCGAAGATTTCTAGTGACTGGAAGACCGGAATTAACAAGAAGTAATCAGCTGTGAATATGACTAGGTTGTTTTGGGATCTTATGATTAACGGAGCCCTGCCCGGGCATGCGAATCGTTGATCGTGCTGAAGCGATTGCAAATAGACTGAAAGAGAATTAGCCCTTAACAAGAGAAGATTTTTCAGTTTACGCGAACCATGGCCCGACGCTGGCGAGTTTTAAGAAACAGCCCCTGAAAGGTTGCAACGACATCCCCTCTCTACTTGCCTCGAAAAGCCCCAACATACAAGGCACCAGCCTTCACTCTCTCCCTGTCGCATCTGGCAATGCCGTCTCACAAGCCGGCGTTGTTGAAATAAGACCGCGAAGACCCGATCGTCGGACCATCGCACGTTTCCCTTTTTTTGAGGAGTCAGAATGATGAAAGCCAGAATCACCCTAGTTGCCGCAATGCTGTTGATTGCCGTAGCTGCCAGCCCGCTTATGGCCGCACAAGACGAGGCCAAGAAGCAAGATGGGAAGGTTCCGCAAGCCAAAACGCCTTCGTCCAAATTTATTAGGAACTTCACCAATAGGGGCGTCACCCTCACCGACGATCAAAAAGAGAAAATTGAGAAGATCGCGGCCGGGCACAAAGGGTCACTCGATGGCGCCAAAGTCGGTTTCACAGATGAACAGAGAAAAGCCCGCGCCGAAGTCTATAAGAAAGCCAAAGCCGACGGCAAGAAGGGCAAGGACCTGCAGGCCGCCACGGACGCTGTCGCAAAGCTTACTGACGACCAGAAGGCAGCCGTCAAAAAAGCCAGGCTTGCGGAAGAAAAACATCGCGCTGCGGCCCTCGCCGTGCTTACCGATGAGCAGAGAGCTACGCTCAAAGGTAAAAAGAAGCCCAAAAACAACGACAAGAAGATCGAGAAAGAAAATGAGGCCAAGAAGCCTGCCTAACGAAAACGAGAATATCGTCGGACCCGTTTTTGAAAAAAGCCCGCCGCGTCTGTGCGCGGCGGGCGTCCGTTTTTTTGTGTTCTCAGAATCACCCCAACGCACAAACTGCGAGTTTCATGGCGCAAGGTCTAACCGTCCGATGGTTTGCAAATTGATAACCAATGTCACGCCCTCCTGAGCGTGCAAGCGATGTGCAAAACGCCGTGCCTCGCTGCCGGGGGATCACGATGCCATCAGATGGATAACGGCTCCCCAGAGGTACCTGTCACCGACCGCAGTTTTGCCGGACGACAATCTGCGGCGTGTTGTCCAACATGTGCAGTTTGAAACATCTCGAATCTAGGGCAGTCGATGTGGCCGCCTTGCGATGGGGTCAGTTGCGAGATCGCCTCGACTTCGCGATAGATATGGCGATTTCGCACATGTTCTGGCTAAGTTAGTTCATCGCCTCGGCGACCGGTTCTGCCATTTTCTAAATCCGTCAGGCAGTCCGCCGTGTGGCATTTGTCAGGTTCGGCGATGGCCCGCTCGCGTTCGTTTATCTATCGGTGCTTCTCACTGAATTCGGGAAATGGCGCCGGAGCGTTTTCGGGGAAGCGTTTCAGTATCACCTCGAGGCGCTGTCGACGGCCAGGGGCAATCTTATCGAGTGGGCTGACTTCGGTCTGTTGGAGTGGATCCTTCGTGAGATCATGAAAGTTTCCCTGGCTGTCAACAATGTGTTGCCAGTCGCGAATCATTCGAAAGTCGCCGATCTGCGAGAAGATCCAGTTTCGTTTCTCGAAGGGATCTTCACTGCCTCGCAGGCTGGGCACAAACGACCGACCATCCAGTGTCATGTCCTTGGGTGGCGCGGTCTTCGCCAGTTCGAGGAATGTCGGATAGAGATCGGTAAAGTCGATCAGGTCACGCGACACGCGACCTCCCGACGTCAGAAAGGGGGCACGAACGACAAGCGGAACATGGGCTCCCCGGTCAGCCTCGCGGCCCTTTCCCTTTTCAAATGGTTTCCCGTTCAGACTCCCTGCGGCCGCCGATCCATTGTCGCCCGTAAATACAACCAGCGTGTTGTGCCCGAGCCCCGCCTTGTCGACGGCTTCCGTCAATTTGCCGACGAGCTGATCCATGTAAGTGACATTGCCGCCGTAGAGAGATTCTTTGTCTCCCTGTGCATTACCCTTGTTCTGTGGCGTTGTCGTATGTGGACCGTGAGTGAGCAGCATTGGGTAGTAGACGAGAAATGGTTTCTCGCGTTTACGCCTGATGAAATCGATCAGGAAGGAGTTGATGGTGTCGGGACCATACGACGCGGTCGCGCGATGACCGTTGGTCATGATGTGACCGTCCCAATAGCGGTTCGCGGTTTCCGTACGCCCGGCTTCAACGCCAGTCCAAACACAGTGTTCGTCGAATCCGTGGTGTTTCAGCGCGTCTGGCTGTTTTCCCAGATGATTGATCTGCCACTTACCGCCGATGGCCGTCGCGTAGCCGGAATCGCGCAGAACGCGTGCGAAGGATGTAAACTTCGTCCAGCTCAAGCCGCCGCCGCCCCAACGCGGAACGTCGTAGTGCTGGGTCCAGCCGTGCCGAAACGGGTACTGTCCAGTGAGCAACGTCACGCGTGTTGGCGTACAGATTGGAGTGCACCACGCTGTTTCGTAGCGTACACCCTGCTGCGCGAGTCGGTCTATGTTAGGCGTCTGATGTTGTGCACCGTAACAGCTCACCCAATCGCGGCCCATATCGTCGACCATGATGAGAATGATGTTCGGTCGATCATCTGCACCTGCGTTCGCTGTGATCAGACAAAGTAACAAAGCTATGAGAGTCGATTTCATTTGATGTGGAATGCCTCGCTGGCGACGATTTGCTGAATGAGCTCCCGGAAGCCGCGGTTGTGCTTCGGCATGGCAAAGACGATCTGGTCGATGTCGACGCGATCAGCGAAGCTCAGGCGTCTTCCGAGCGCATAGACGAAGAGCTTCTCGGTCAGGCACTGTGTGAACTGCTCCGGCCGATCGAGAAGAAATGTCTTGATGCCGCCTGGTCCGGGGATTGTGGTTCCGTCGGGCAGTTCGCCCGACGAATCAATTGCTAGTTGTTTGCTGTAACGATCTCGCCAGGCGCCGACGTAGTCGAAGTTCTCCATCGATAGGCCAATTGGGTCGATCTTTCGATGGCATTCGTAACACGTCGGGTTGTTGCGGTGCTGGGCCATCAACGCGCGGATGGTTGTGACGCCGCGCGTGTCCGGTTCGATTGGCTCGACGTCTGGCGGCGGTGGGCTTGGTGGCGTGCCCAACAGATTCGTGAGCACCCAGATCCCACGTACAACGGGCTGCGTTTCGACTCCGTTCGAAGTCGCTGTGAGGACGCTGCCGTGTCCGAGTAAACCACCTCGATGGTCTTCCGGCAGCAGCGGCACTCTACGGAAATCATTTTCCGTGAGCGGCAAGGCGCTAGCCGCCGGTTCGTCGTGCGCGCGATCAACCCCCGAAGCACCCGCGGCTAGCGCCTTGCGGCTCAATCTTTCTGCTGGAATGCCGTAATGGCGTGCCAGGGCGACATTTAGGAATGTGTAATCCGAATCAACAAATTCCAGGATGCTGCGGTTCTCGCTGAGCACATACGCGAAAAACAAGCGTGTCTCTTCGCGCATGGCGTCTTCAAGGTTGTCTTCGTAGTAGGCTTGGTTCTTTTCCGGGTCCGGCGGCATTTCTCCCAGCTTTCGCAAGCCGAGCCATTGGCCTGTGAAATTCTCCGTGAGAGCCGACGATTTGGGATCCGTAAGCATTCGCTCGACTTGCCTTCGCAATACCTTTGGATCACTTAAGACCGCTTGATCGGCTGTTGCGCGAAGTTCGTCGTCGGGCATCGAACTCCAGAGAAAGTAAGAGAGTCGCGTCGCCAGCTCGTGATCGCTCACCTGTCGACTTTTTGAATCGGAAGGCGTGGTTTCAGCAAGATACAGGAAATTTGGCGAAGTCAGGATCGCTCGGACGCCATACTTGGCGGCCGCCCAGAAGTCATCTTGGTCGGCGAGATACTTCCGAGACAGATTGAGATAAGGCTCCATTTCCTCGCTGCTGACTGGTCGCCGGAAAGCCGCAGAAGCGACACGCATCAATGACTCATCCAGGTAGCTGGTGTCGGGTTGTTCCGGTGGGTCGGGGAAGAACCGAGCGAATCCTGCGGGTGGCCATTGATCGTAGAATGGCCCTTCGATCACCAATTGTTGAACATGCAGTTCAGGACCTGATCCCACGTACATCTCCGGCGGATTGCGGATGGGATAAAGAGCGTCCTTGTTGTACTTGGGCAAAACCTTCCGCAGGATGCGCTTGAATGAGCCATTCGGGCCGTTGGCCCAGTGCACATGAAAGGTAAACCCCTTTTCCAGCCAAACACGGTGTTCAATTTCAATCACCTTGTGGTCGGGGATTTCGTATTCGCCGATCATCCGATGAGCCGTCGGCCCCAGCTCGCGTGAATCGATAGAAATGGATAGCCGCATTGGCTCGCTCGAATCGTAGCGGAGGTCCTCATCCTTGTAACGGGATTTTCTTCGTACTGCCTTGGCAGAAAACCGAATCACATATTCGCCATCGGCGGGGACTCCTCGCTTCTTATCAAGCGTCGGCAACCCCAACGGTTGACGAAACTTGATGAACATGCGCCCCGCTTCTTTGCGTCCTTCCTTGTCAATGCTGACACCGCTTAAGACTGTTCGTCTGGAGTCGGTTCCGACGTTTCCGCCCATTTGATAGTTGATCATCTCCGGCTTGGGGCCAGGTCGGATGGCCTTATCGGACACCTTGCGAGCGGCCTCCAGATAGTTGCGCAACAGATAGTCCGATGTAACCAGTCCCTCGCCGACGTTGTCGAACCCGTCCGTCGAATCATCAGCAGGGAAGGTTGTGGTCGGATCAAAGTCGATCATCTTCAGTTGGAATAGATCGCGAATTGTGTTGAGATACTCGACGCGATTCAAACGACGCATCACGACTTTTCCGACGTTCTCTCGCGCCTCTTCTCGAGCCTTGGCAAGGGCGCTCGTCAGCAGTGCGACGACCTTTTTCAGTTCCGCCTCGGACGGTTGTGTCTCGTCTTCCGGCGGCATTGCCGCAAGATTCAGTTGATCGAGAATCTCTTGCAGCATTTCTGCACGTTCAACGCCCCTATCGACGGCAGACAACAGATCGAAACGGCGATCCGCTTTTTGTTTTTCCGGCCCGTGGCACTTGATGCAGTAGGACTTCAGAAACAGCTGAAGTGTTTCGTCCGACCGGTCATCGGCGCAGGCCGAATTCGCTGCACCGAAAAACGGCGCACACGCCGCAATCAGCGAGATGATAATTTTGTGGTGTATCTTCATGTCAACAGATGATTGAGGTTACCAGTGCTGGTGGAAAATTCGTCACGTTCAATTCTCAGTTGCTGGAGAATCGTGACGTACAAATCGGACAGCGGTCTACCGTCGCGGCCCGCACGCTCGAAACGATGATGCTGACCATGCTTCAGCCCTCCGCCTGCGACCATGATCGGAAGGTTGCGACTGGAGTGTGCACTGGCGTTACCCATTCCGCTGCCGAACATCACAACGGTCGATTCCAGTAGCGACTGACCGTGAGAATCTGGTGTCTCTTTTAGTTTCGTCAGGAATTGCGAAAGCTGAGCCGCGTAAAACGTTTCGATGATCGAAAGTTCCTTAAGTAGCTCGGGCCGCTTCCCATGATGGGTCAGTGAGTGATATCCCAGCGTGATCCCGTCAAAGGGGAACATGCGATTGCCACCGGGATGCCCATAACAAATGACATTTGTAGAATTCGTCTGTAACGCCAGGACCATCAGGTCGTACATCACCGACGTGTTGTAGGGATATGCGAGATCCACAATCGTATCGTCATCGTCACCCCCGCGGATAACAGCGTCACTGGCTTTCGGTTTGGCGACATCGATCCAGTCGGACTGTCGTTTCAGCTTCAATTCGACGCCGCGTATGGAAGTCAGATACTGATCCAGCTTGGCCTGGTCGGCCTTCGCAAGCCGTGAGTTGAGGCGTTTGGCATCCTGCCGCACAACGTCCAGGATACTGGCGTCCTCGACAAGGAATCTCCGCGTCTGTTGTTTCACCTTTGAGTTATCGTCAACGAACAGCTTCGCGAAGACCCTGGCTGGATCACCATCAGTTGGCAACGTAATTCCAGCCCGCGACCACGAAACGCCACCCGCACCAAGCCGCATCGACGGAAAACGCGTGGCCTGGCCAATGTTCGCGGCCAGCAGCTGATCCAGCGATTGCAGCCGTTGCGGACGATCCTTCGTGTCCTTCAATTCCACACCGTTCAGAAGCGTGTTGGAGCAGCCGTGACCGCCGCCAACTCCGGGGTGATCTAGGTTCGTGAAGATGGTCAGATCACGGCGATGCGGCTCCAGGGACTTCAGCAAGTGCGGCATGGTGTAATCGGCCCCAGTCTGCTCAGGGAAGAAACCACCCGGGTTCATGCCATAGTTCGGAGACACACAGACAAAGCGTTTCGCCGCTGTGCTTGATCGGTCTTCGTTTGCGGCATGCAACGAATCAAACGCCGGCAACGCGATCGAAACGCCAAGCCCGCGAAGAAAATTGCGACGGTCAAGTTTAATCATGGTTACTATTCTCGAGTATTTTCAATTTTAGATTCTATGAGCGGCAAGGCGCTAGCCGCCCGTCCTACGCCGCGTCCGACACCGACGGCTAGCGCCTTGCCGCTCACACACTCCTGTTTCCACTGGTGCTGGTAAACTCTCATTTTTGGTCGCCGTTTCAAACGCGTTAACGATCCGCCAATTCAAGAATCGTGATACCCTTAAACTGAACCGGAGCACCATGTCCGCAGAAGCAGATGTGACCGCTGCGTCGTTTGACTCCATTGTGTTTGGGAACTGAATTTTGATTTCCTGCAGCCTACCCAGGAAGAGCCCCTCGTTCAAGTGGTGCGTGTGTGCAGAGGCGGCCACGGCCGCCTCTGCACACACGCACCACGGCCGTTCTTGGGGATGTTGAGCGAAATCAGGGGCAGTTGGGGGGATGGCGGAGCAGAAAGTGCACGTCGATGAAGGCAAAAGTCGCGGTGCACCCCCAGCCGGGGCGCAGCCTCCTCATGCCGATCCGCGTCGGGGATGATTAGAAGCTCGCCAAGAAGGTGTCGATGTCGACGTAGGTCAATTCGTGGGACTCGTCGGCTTCAACTGCTGCATCGAGCGAGTTGCCGCAGTAGGCGGCGTCCAACTCGAGCACCAATTCATGCACCCCGTTCCGCGCGGCATTCCGATTCTCGAAACCGCCTCAGCCGTGA
>CALFOL010000053.1 GCA_937919915.1 uncultured Planctomycetaceae bacterium | reverse complement strand
CAGCCCGCCAGCGCTGCAATCTAAGTCGATGATTCCGGCGACGGCAGCAGCTCTCCGGTCGGTTCCCGCACCGAGCACGTCGAGTCCATCGCCTGCTTTCTTTGCCGAAGCGGACGATGACAGAGACTTGTTCGCATCCACCGGCGAATCACCGGATTTACCGATCATTATTGCTACTGAAACGGTGCCAACAGCAGACATTGACAACACCTTTCTATCGCGAGTCGACTGGTTGAGCGCGATTTGAGATACCGGACTGATGGATATTTTTTGCATTCCGCATCAGCAAAATCCGGGGATTCGTGAGCGTGGACTTCACTTCGCCTTGAGCATCGACTTCACTCGGGCTTCCTCTTTTTTCAAAGCTTCACCTGTGACGGGCGTCGGCTCAAAGTAGGGCTCCGGTTCAATCACTTCTTCGGCGGAAATCGTTCGCCAGCGCAGATTTCGAAACCAAACGTCCTGCCCATGATCCTGCAGCCAGAGCTTGCCGTTTCGCCCGGTGAGATCGCCGCCCCGAGCCGCCAGCAACTCAACGTACCACGCCCATTTCGGATCCTCGTAGTCGAACGACAACACGCGTTCCCCATTCAACCAGTGCTCAATCACACTGCCCTTGCAGATGATTCGAGCTGTGTTCCATTGTCCCACCGGCAGCGTCGCGTCTTTTGAAGGAGCCATGCAGAAAAAGAGCGATGCGGCCGCTTGCCGCGCGTTCTCGCCATACGGGCTGCCCACGTTATCCAGCACCTGGTACTCGACCTGCCCCGGGCGATAATACACGCCGCTGTTGCAGCCTGCCGACACTTTCCAGTCGAAACGCAGTTCGAAATCATCGGGCACCAGAGCCGCCGTGTAAGTCAGCGAACCACCACGCTCTTTTCGGTAGAAGGCCCCGTCTTCAATGACCCAGTTCCCACCGTGTTCCCAACCGGCGAAACTCGTGCCGTCGAAGATCGGCGTGAACGCAGATTCCGGCTTCGTGAACCGCGCCAACGGTCGGCTGATCAGCATCTTCAACTTCGACTTCGGGCCGACGAGTTGCTTTGCCAATACGTCCTGTTCTGTAAATCGAGCCAGCAGAATCTCGCCGTCGCGGGACCGGTTGCGGTCATAGGAAATGTAGATCATGCCGTCCGGAGCCTGAAAACCATCGGGATAGGAGACTCCCTTGCGTTCATCCAGCACCAGTCCGCCATTCCAGGTTTGCCCGTCATCGTCAGACAGCCATGCGCTGAGTTGCTCTCGTCCGGTATGGGCATCGATCCTGTCGCCGTGCTTGACCAGCAGCAAACGCCCCGACGACAACCGCCGGATGTGGAAGCGCGCCACGGGATGCTTGATTGCCGAATCAACCGGCTGCGACCATGTGCGGCCGCCGTCCGTCGATTCTGTTTCCATGATGCCTTTGCCTGTCCGAGCCAGCATCCACAACGATCCATCCTTCCGTTCAACCACCATGTGCTCATGCCAGTCGGGATTCGGAAACGTAGACATCCCGCGTCGTTCCCATGTGTTGCCCTGATCCGTGGAGACAAAAACGTTCGCTCCGCGCAGAGGGTTGAGTTCCGTGAAGCAGCCTTTGAATGGGCCAAACCCGCCGCGTTGATCGAGCGAAATGGGCAGCATCCATTCGCCGTTGGAAAGCACGGTCGGTTTGTTCAGCGTCACACCGTGCCAGATTCGTCGCGGCGCAGACCACACAGGTTCGTCAGCGTCCGGGTTTTCACAGATCGTCGCCCAGACGCCCGCGCGACCATCAAACATATCCATCGACTGGTCGAAAATCAGCCACAATCGTCCAAGCGGATCCGTCCACAAATTCCCGACAAGAATGCTGCGTTCGCGGGGCAGATCTTTCGCATGCGAATCCAGCACCAACCGAGGCTTCGACCACGTCTGCCCATCGTCATCACTCGTTGCCAGCACGAAATACGCCTTCGGACTGTCGCCGCCCGCAACCCAACACGCCCACAATCGTCCACCGGGCGTGCGCTCAATGCCGATGGTCATGCCATAGTCGAGCTTCTCATAATCATACTGCGGCAGCGGCGAAGTATTCAGCACCGGCGGAGCCAGTGCAAATTCAGCCACCTTTTCCAGCTCCGCGATTCTGCCGGGCGTTTCCTGCGATGCTTCCGTCTTCGGCGAAATCTCCTGCGCAGAAACTGGTAAACTGATAAAAGCGAGAACTGCGAGAAGATGTTTCATTGAGACTGGTACCGACATTTAACGTTTCATCTATCAGTGAAGGAAAGGAGGCCTGGAGTTTCCTACAGCGTATCCCAATTGTCCGCCGCGTTTGCTGCGTATACTCAACAACACAAAAAAGGCAATCCTGTGCTCCGTCCTATTTCTGGTTAGGCTTCTCAGTTCCCTTGGCAAGCTCCGCGGACAGCATCCGGAAATATGCCTGGAGAGTTTTTGCGGAGGGACGGATCTGCATGAACCGCGATCCAACGGAGAGCTTTTTATGGTTCGTTGGGATGTTCCTTTGCAACTCGCTGATGCAACTTGTACGACAACTCCGGCTCTATACTGAACAGCAGATTCCCAAGGACGAAAGCCTGTGCGGCAGTTCTGGTTGATTCCGGATACACCGAAAGCAGTCGTTTCGTTGAACCCTCCAGATCGCCCTGAAACAGCAGTGTGCCGCCTTCCTGTTGAGCGGTCTCAAGCCCTGCGAAAGCAACTGTGATTTCTTCAGTGAAGTCGCCACCGCTTGCCACCCGAACGAGCAGGCTCGTCCAAACCACAAAAGTACATGCGAGAATGTGTTTCCAAGCCATCGGCGACGCCTAACTAGGACTGATACTTTTGTTACCCAACCAGAACTCTACTGCTTCTCGGCTCGATAAACAAAGCGAGCGTGGCATTCGACTTCCGTTAGCGACTGCGCGTTCACCACGAGATGTTCGGTGATGCCTGGGAATGGGCTGAAACACCGTTTCGTATCCTGACACCGTCGGCGGCTCAAGACAATAAACTTCCTCTCTGGCCAAAAACAGAGACATGGCTAGAACAGTTATATTAGTGAATTTGCACCTCACCTCTTGTATTCCAGACTCTTTCGGCGAGATCACTCTCATGCAGCGATTTTTGGTAATGTTTTTGATACTAACGTCAGCCATCACACTTGCAGCCGAACCAGAAACATGGCCGCAATGGCGGGGGCCGAATCGCGATTGCCAGCTAACCCCGACAAGCTGGCCGACGACCCTCGGCGAGGAAAGCCTGCAGCAAGCTTACCGCGTAAATCTGGGTGACAGCTATTCCGGTCCGATCGTCATCGCAGATCGAGTATTCGTGACGGAGACAGTCAATAAGAATGAAGTCACCCGAGCCCTCGACCGCGCAACGGGGAAGGAAATCTGGAAGGCAGAATGGTCCGCATCCATGACGGTTCCATTCTTTGCAGCCGCCAACGGTAGCTGGATTCGATCGACGCCCGCGTTTGCTGACGGGCGACTATTTGTGGCCAGCATGGAAGATGTCCTGGTGTGCCTGAATGCTGTCGACGGCAATGAATTATGGCGGAAGGACTTTCGCACGGAATTCGGAACCGGCAATCAGTCTTTCGGGTTTGCCTGCTCGCCGCTGGTAGAGAACAGTCACGTTTTTGTGCAGTCTGCTGCCGGCCTGGTAAAGATGGACTGTGCCACGGGTAAAACCATCTGGCGATCACTGAATGAAGAAGGCGGCATGATGGGTGGAGCATTCTCTTCACCCGTTGTTGCCACCGTCGCCGGCAAACGGCAGTTGGTTGTGCAAACTCGACAGCAGCTGGCGGGTGTCGATATCGATTCAGGATTCGTGCTGTGGTCTGTGGACGTCAAAGCATTTCGGGGCATGAACATTCTGACTCCGACCGTTATTGGGGACCAAATTTACACCAGCAGCTACGGCGGTGGTTCGTCCCTGTTTGAAGTGTCACAGCAGAGCGGCGCGTTCTCTGTCGCAGAAAAGTGGACAGCCAAGGCCGAAGCGTATATGTCGTCTCCGGTTGTGGTGGACGGAAAGATTTATGTGCACCTGCGCAACCAGCGAGTGACGTGCATCGATCCTGCTTCCGGCGAATCACCATGGACGACCAAACCGTTCGGCAAGTACTGGAGCATGGTGGCCAACGGCAGCAATGTGCTGGCTCTGGATGAACGGGGAGACCTGCTGTTACTGGACCTGAATGCGAAGGAGTTCGTCCGGGTCGATTCTCGGCACCTGACCGATTCGCCGACGTGGGCTCACCTTGCGGTCGTCGATAACGAGATCTTTGTGCGAGACCTGAAGGGATTGACCGTTTACCACTGGAGCTCTGCCCAATCAACAGCAGGTCACGTGACCCCATAACAGCGTGGGACAGCACCTGATTGCGTTGTCATTTGCAATCTTCGTCACCGGCGAACCTGAATGCTTCTCGGAAGCGTTCCCTGCGAGACTGAGGTTCCGAACAAATGCGTGGGGCTGGTACTTGTCAGTTGATCGTGGCCGCGGTACCCTCTCGGCGACTTTGGGCAGCATTTTGTTGAACACGAACACTTCGCAAACGGCTGCTGTTTGCCCGTTTCGCGGCCACTTTCGGCCGTCCACCGCTTCCTGAGACTAAAACGTTGGCTCTCGACGACCGCATTGTCATTACCGGAATCGGACTGACTTCCCCCAACGGCAACAATCTGGCGGAATTTCGCCGGAATTTGCTGGAAGGAAAATCCGGTGTTGTTGACTACGAAACCCGGTACATGGGCCCGGTGCTCGCCGGCGTCTGCAATTTTGACGAACTGCGTTACCAAAAGCGCAAGGACCGCAGACGCGGAACACGAGCAGGATCGATTGCTGTCTACTGCTCCAACGAAGCCGTGGCGGATTCAGGCCTAATCTGGGAACAGGTGCCCAAAGACCGCGTTGGCGTGTATCTGGGGATCACGGAACACGGTAACGTCGAAACGGAAAACGAAATCTATGAGATTTCGCAATTCGAATATGACACCAAGGTCTGGTCGCACCACCACAACCCGCGTACGGTCGCCAACAATCCGGCAGGTGAAGTCACTCTGAATATGGGAGTCACCGGCCCGCATCTGACGATCGGAGCGGCCTGTGCAGCTGGAAACGCCGGGTTTATTCAGGCCGTACAGATGCTGCGAATCGGCGATTGCGACCTGGCAATTGCTGGCGGCGTGTCTGAGAGCATTCACACGTTTGGTATCTTCGCCAGCTTCCAAAGCCAGGGCGCATTGGCCACACACGCAGATCCGACGAAAGCGTGTCGGCCATTTGATACAAAACGCAACGGAATCGTGGTGGCCGAAGGTGGCGGTATTTGCACGCTCGAACGGCTCGACGAAGCGTTGGCACGCGGTGCCAGGATCTACGGCGAAATTGTCGGCTACGCGATGAACTCAGACGCCTCGGACTTCGTCCTGCCAAACGCCACCCGTCAGGCAGAATGCATCAAATTGGCGCTTGATCGGGCCGGCATGACAGCGAACGACGTCGACATCGTCAGTAGCCACGCCACAGCCACCGAACAGGGTGACATCGAAGAAGCATCTGCCCTAAGGGCGATCTTCGGTGAATCCACGGCGGTGATCAACAACACGAAAAGCTTCATCGGACACGCCATGGGAGCCGCGGGAGCCCTGGAATTGCTGGGAAACATACCGTCATTTGACGATGGGATCGCCCACGCTACAATCAATCTTGAGAATCATGACTCAAGATGTGCTTTGCCAAATTTAGTGGCCAATGAACCGCGAAATCTGGGCGAAGTGAACTGTATATTGAACAATTCATTCGGAATGCTGGGTATCAATTCCGTCGTGATTGTTAAAAAATACGTGTAGCCGCCACGGCGGATTGTCAGGAGCATTTGCTCCATCGTTGCTTATAACATCTCCCCACTAAACGGGGATTGATGCAGAGACGCTGCTAAGGGGATATTTGATGACGGGCGAGGAGATCCGACAGGTCGTTCTGGAGATTCTGGAACGTATTGCTCCGGACGAGGATCTAACTGATCTGAAAGATGCCGTCTCGTTTCGTGAACAAATGGAACTGGACAGCATGGATTTTCTGGATATCGTGATGGAGTTGCGGAAGGCGTACCGCATTCAAATTCCAGAAGAGGACTACCAAAACCTGAACTCAATGGAGTCAACGGTTTCGTACCTCACCCCAAAACTCAAGGACGTACCGGTTGCCAGTTGATCAAGATCAATCGGCCTGCAAAAGGCGCAGACCGACTGACGAAGATTAGACAGTCGTCTGAATGCATAGTGGCCTCGAAGCGAATACTTCGAGGCTTTTTCAGTATCGTGGCGACCGGAAAACCACCTCACCTACTTAGCAGGCAATTCGCTGCAATCCGCGATTGGAGAAGCCCACCGTGCACTACGATACCGTGATCATCGGTGCAGGAATGTCCGGCCTTTCGGCTGGGGTACGACTGGCGTACTACGAAAAAAACGTTTGCATCCTGGAACGCCACACCACCGTCGGTGGGTTGAATTCGTTCTATCGATTACGCAAACGCAACTACGACGTGGGACTGCACGCCGTTACGAACTACGCTGAACGTGGCAGCAAACCCGGTCCTCTCAGCAAACTGCTTCGCCAACTGCGAATGAAATGGGAAGACTTCGATCTGCGGCCGCAGCTGCATTCATCGATCGCCTTCCCCGATTGCACGCTGAAATTCACAAACGACTTCGCACTGCTGCTCGATCAGATCGCGAGTGCATTCCCCAAGCAGATCAACGGCTTCCGAAGACTGCTGGGCATCATCGATAACCACGACGCCCTGAACCTGGACAAGGCTGAAGCGCCAAGATCCGCGAGACAGGTGCTTAACGAACACATCAGCGACCCATTGCTGATCGACATGTTGTTCTGCCCTCTGATGTTCTATGGCAGCCCGACTCCGCGCGACATGAGCTTCAGCCAGTTCGTGATCATGTTCAAGAGCATCTTCTACGAAGGCTTCGGACGACCGTTCGATGGAATCCGCCTGATCCTGAAGAAGCTGGTTCGGCACTTCAAATCGCTGGGTGGACAGATTCGCCTGCGAGCCGGCGTGAGCGAAATCGTTCACCGGAACGGATCCGCCAAAGCCGTGATCCTTGACGACGGCACAGAAATCACAGCAGATAACGTGTTGTCTTCTGCTGGCGCCGCTGAAACCATGAGAATGGTTGACCCAACGAAGGTTATCCCGCGACCCACGCCGGGCGATATCTCATTCGTCGAATCCATCTCAGTACTGGATTGCGAACCATCGTCGCTGGGACACAACGACACGATTGTGTTCTACAACGACGCCGATTCTTTCCATTACGAGCGGCCCAAAGAGCCAATCGACTTGCGCAGCGGAATCATCTGTTCGCCAAACAACTTCGACTATTCCCGACCACTGGAAGACGGGCGGATTCGGATCACCGCCCTGGCCGAGCCGGATTACTGGATTCAGATGCCGGAAGACGAATACCAGCAGCGCAAGATGGAATGGAACGACAGGATCATCGCAAGCGCCCTGAAGCACATTCCTGACTTCCGGGATCACGTGATCGACACGGACGTGTTCACTCCGCGGACAATTCAGCGATTCACGGGCCACGATAACGGCTGTGTCTACGGTGCCCCGGAAAAATTCGCCAACGGCCAGACATCGCTGAAAAACCTGTATCTGTGTGGCACAGATCAGGGATTCCTGGGAATCGTCGGAGCCATGCTGTCTGGCATCACAATCGCCAACCGTTACCTGCTGAAATAGTATCTGAGGCGACGCCGGACCACGCAATCTGGGCCAAGTGGTGAAGTATCGACGCCACTTCAAGTGGCCCGGAACGACATTCGTTTGCAAACTAAGGCGACTATTAAACCGTAGCGTCTGAAGGTCTGACAATCCCCCTAATTGTGACTTTGCAGGCTTTGTTTAGTTGAAATGGCAGATAGGGATACCACACTGGGTGAGGTAACTGAACCTCGATCCCACAGGGCCTGTCGCGGCATTACAGCTGGCACATCATGAATTCTTCCCGGAACCGCATCCTGAGTCACGTCACGTGCCCGCATTGTTGGCAGAAATCGAAGCCCTGCGAAGTGATGTGGGTCTCAGCCCACCCGGACCTGCGCGATGACCCGAAGATCCCCGACGGCCAACGTCGCTTTCTGCCAACACACTTTGAACTGTCCGGACAGGCCGTCGATTCTTTGGGTGAAGAATGCAGCGAAATCGCCTGCCCGCGCTGCCATCTGGTGATTCCGCGTGACCTGGTCGAATTACCGCCGACGTTCTTTTCTATTCTGGGATCTCCCAGTTCCGGAAAATCATACTACCTTTCGTCGTCGCTGTGGCAGTTACGTACCACGTTGTCCAGCGACTTCGCGATCAGCTTCGAAGACTCTGATCCCGCCGCAAATCAAAAACTGCACGAGTACGAAGAGACTCTGTTTGCGACGTCCCGCGATGATCGCCTGGTGGCTCTTCCGAAGACGGAACTCGACGGTGACCTGTATGAACAGGTGGAGATCGAACCGGGCCGCACCATGTTGCTGCCCCGCGCGTTTGTGTTTCGCATGCGTTTGATGCCCCGGCATCCGAAGGCCGACCGCGTGCAGAAAAACGGCCGTACAATTTGCCTGTATGACAATGCGGGAGAACACTTTCTACCGGGCGCTCAGACGGCGAATTCGCCTGGCACGCGGCACCTGAGTCTTTCCAAAGCTTTGTTTTTTATCTTCGACCCGACGCAGCACACAAAGTTTCGCAAGGCCTGTCGAGGCAACACGGTCGATCCGCAGGTGAGTCAGGACCTGGTCAGTTTTCGCCAGGACCACATCCTGTCTGAAGCCACACGACGGATTCGAGCCGAATTGGGGCTGGGGCAGGACCAACGCGACAAGAGACCGTTGATCGTCGTGCTGTCCAAGTACGACGCCTGGTCATCTCTGGTCGGCGGCAGAGCGCTGCAACGTGATTGGGCAATCAAAGAATTGGGGCATGGCATTCACGCCCTGAACGTACCACAGCTGAAGGCTCTGTCGGAAAAATTTCGTGGCCTCCTGAATAATCTGGCTCCGGAAATCGTGGCGACGTCGGAAGCCTTTTCCGAGGACGTCATCTACATCCCGGTCAGTGCGCTGGGATGCTCGCCCCGCGAATTGCCGGACGCCGAGCCAACAGGCGATCCACCGCGAGTTCCATTGGGCGTGCTGCCGTCTGAGATCAATCCGATGTGGTCGGAAGTTCCGCTGTTATATGCCATCCACAAGACGATGCCCGGTATGATTGGATCAAGTCGTGCGCGGAAGTCGGTTTAGAGAAGAGCCAGGACCGGTCCGCCCGCTCGAGGAATAAAATCACAATGGTTCAGGAAATCATCTACACCTCGGCTCAGGCTGGGTTGAAGAAAGGCAGTCGAGGATTCTGTACGGTCGTGAGCACGGCGGGGATGGGAGCCAATCTGGCTGAACGCCTGGAATCGATGAGCGGCTATCGGCACGCGTTTGCTCTGCATGATCCGAATGTGGGCCTGAATCCGGTTAACTATGCACATGTGATAACACGGCTGGCCGGTCAGAAGTTGAATGTGTTGTCTCGAGTCGCCGATGCTGGGCAGGACTATAGCGGACGCACCAACAAGCTCGCGCATCACATTGTGATCGACGATCTCACTGCCCTGCCCTCCGGACCGGCTCGGGTTCTTGCGGATGACACGGCATTCGTCCGTGACTGGGACGGAACGGTGGCGACTCGACCACCCCGCAATCTTGTGAATCCAAAGACACCCGAGACGATCCAACTGTCCGCGTGGAAGACGGCTGCAGGCGATGAAGGGTGGGCAGGATTCGTGGCGGAAAAACTGCTCAAGAGTCGCGCCCCCATCCACGTGATTTTTTCAGCGGGAACAGACACCCTGGCACTCCTGATGGATGTTCTGGATTTGATACCCGCACCGAGTCGGTGGACCGTCACGTTCAGCACCTACTTCACTCGGCTGCAGGCCGGAACAGAATGTCAACTGCGGTTCTTGCTGGACGGAACCAACGAATCAACAAGCCTTCGCAATGACGCTCGGGCAGAGATTGTGGACCTTGCAGCAACATTGCCACCTGCAACCGGCGGAGCATTGGTGGAAGCAGCTCGCCGTGGCGGGGTGCACCCAAATCTGACCAGTCCCGCACCTGCAAAGACCGCATCGGTCAGGACAACGGCAACACAGAAAGTGTCAGATGACGAACTGGAATCACTGCTGGACAGCGATGGAATTCCGAGTGACCAGACATCACCATCCCGCGGTCCAGGGAAGCCACGAGGGCCAGCCGCACCGCCCGGATCGCCACCGCCGAAGTCGCGTTTGGATGCCGCGTTTCAGCAGCGATCAAGCGGCGGGGGAACATGGTTGATCGCAGCCGTCGCTGTTTTGCTGCTGCTGGGTGGCGGAGGACTTGCGATCTGGGCGGCCTTTAAGAACTCAGCCACAAGAAATCCCGTTGCCGATTCATCGGAACCAGCACCATCTGATTGGAATGCGGAATCCGTTGAAGCACCGCCAGCACCAAAACCGTTCGACGGCCAGAATCCGTTCGCGAGAGTGGAAGAAGGTGCAATCACCTGGACACTGCCACCCCTGAAGAATGACGCCAAGAGTCCCAATCTGACCATCCTTGTCAGGGATACAGCCGATTTTAGGATCTCAAGCAAAATTGATGGCATCGACGTCGCCGCAGCAGTGGTTGACAACGATGGCTCCGCGACCTGGGCGGTCAATTGCAAGGGGAAGGAGATCTCGAAATTTCACCTCGCCGCGCCCTCGGACAGCGAAGGAACAACTCTGAGTTGGAGTTGGAGTGAAGGTGGAATCTCGGATGATGAGCTGCGAAAGGCAACCTACGCGCTGCAGGATGCACAGTTCACTCTGCAAGCCAAGGTAAATGACGGAACAGAACAACACCAGGAACGAAGTCTGCAACTCAAAATCGATAAGCTGTTTGAGGGGGAAACTCCCTTTGCAAAAATCGCCATAGGCAAGGACACGTCCTCATTCGACTGGGATGTGACGGAAGCGGTGCACGTGCCGCTGCAGATTTCGGTGTGGTCGCCACGGGATCTGAAGGTGGTGAAGGTGGCTTCCGACACGACGGACGTACAGCTTCCTGAAATTCCGGGTACCGATGCCACAGACTGGGAAGTATCCGTGGATGGCACGCGAATCGGATCGTTTGTCGCCACAAAGAGTGCCACAGGGTTGGATCTGTCGTGGAAGTGGGAGAATGGAGCAACGCTGACGACAGTTCCTTCCGATGCTGCATTTCGATTGAGCAAGATGAACTTCCAGCTGAGAGCAGAGCGGGAAGACGGCGAAAAGGCAACGTTACCCCTGCACTTTAACATCGCGGCACCCGATGTGTTCGCAGAAACAGAGCCGAATTTCGACGGACAATGGCTGCTGCCATTACCTAATCCATCGAACCAAAAATCACTGGCGTCTCCCGAACAACCTGCGCTAAGACTTTGGGAACAACAGAAAGTCGAACTGCGCCTGCATTCTGATTTTTCAAAACTGATCAAACCCACGGACCGTACACTGGAGTTGATAGCCGACGA
>CALFOL010000052.1 GCA_937919915.1 uncultured Planctomycetaceae bacterium | reverse complement strand
GGGATTCAGGTTGAAAATCACGTCATCGGATGTCCCTCGATCGTTCAAGTGCAGTCCCTCAAGTTCATGTAACCGCCCGAGCTGCCGTTGTTCCTGTGCCGACAGGACCGTGTTGGACAGATCGATCATCTGAATCACGAATGGGGCCGCGGGCAAGGCTTCCACCAAGGTCACTCGGGTACCATGCCAGCCATCGTCGGTTTGATAGTTGACCGTCACCTCGCCGCCGTTTTCCAGAACCCAGCGTGCCACGTTGCGTTCTCTGGCAAACATCTCGCTCGACGAATTCGACAAGTCTGGATCGTCTGGGTTAGCTATCGCGTCCACCTTGACGTCGTCGGAAAATGCGTCTGACCGCGATAGTTCGGCCGAATTCGTGGAGGATTCTTTCTCTTTCGATGATGGACTACTCAATGATGGTAGCAGTCCGCTGTTGAAGAGGCCGACAACAGCCACCACTGCAGCAATCGAACCGACAGCCAGAAGCTATCGACGATCGGAAACGACTCTCAGGACTGACGGTTGCGTCTTAGGTGTGGAACCCCGGTTCGCAATCGCAGTATGGACGGCTGCTCCTGCCATGCCGAAGCCCATCGCAGTCAGAGCGGCAGAATCAATGCCGTGGCAAAACTCGGCCAGACGTTCCGCAACGACCGCCGCCGAATTCAGACGCTGATCACGATCGTGAGCCATCATGTCCTGAATCAGGTCTGCCAGTCGCTGATTGGTGGAGTGCGACGCTGGCTGTCGAGGCTCAGAATCGCTCAGAATGTCCTAGCTTAGAAGTCGCTGCAAAGTACGTCCCAGACTGTAGATATCAGTCCGGTGATCGATATCCGGAAGCCCGCACAGTTGTTCCGGCGACATGAACCGTTCGGTACCTACAGCGCACAACGGCCCCGTCAGATCTGATGCCTCGTCGCCCAGGATGGCCAGACCGAGATCCAGTATTTTCACAGTACCCGTGCGCGTCAGCATCAGATTGGACGGTTTGATGTCGCGGTGAACAATCCCGGCATCGTGCAGAGCGTTTAGCCCGAGCGCCGCCTGTCGGATTAGTTCGCAGCCGATGGCCGTGTTCATCTCGGGTTGCTGCTGTGACAGCTGTTTCAGGTTGATACCGTCGACCAGTTCCATGGCCAGATAGATCATCCCGTCGTGGATGTCGCCATCGTAGGCACAGACTACATGCGGGTGATTCAGCACCGCCAGCGCCCTCATTTCACGTTGAAATCGTTCAATCGAACCGGGCATTACAGCCCGTTCCGGTCGCAGCATCTTCAGAGCCACGCTGCGATTGAGCACCGTATGACGAGCAAGGTAGACTTCACCCATGCCGCCCGCACCGAGCGGTTTGATCACTTCGTAGACGCCCACACGCTGAGGCAGCGAATCGAGACGGGTGTTTTTGGCGTCGCCTTCGCCATGCGACTTTTGCCTGGGAAATCGCTTTATTTCCTGCGTCAACTCCGCTCGCGGCGACATTGTCTCTGCGTCTCCGGCCTGATCAAGATACTGATTCAGCAAGTCATCCAGTCGCGCATCGGGTGGCAGCGTCGCGTCCCAATCCCGCGGTGACGGTCGTCCTTTTGCATCGTTATCCTTGTTCATGTCTTTGTCCAGCCGCGGAGCAACATCAGATTGGAACGTCTGTCGCCATTGGGTTAACGACCTGACATCACATGCATGAACCACTTCGCCGTTTTCAGTCTGTGATATCCGGCACCAACAGTCTTTAATCAGGATTCGCAGCGTCCCGAGAAAAAACCTAAAGGACCTATATTTTCATGCGTTATTACTGTCCTGGCTGCAGTCGACATCGACCGCTATTAAGCGCCCATCATCATCGATCACAAAGTTTGCCTGCGTCAGTTGCTGAATGCATTGAACGCGAAGTCTCTGAAACACGCGATTTGCGATCGTTGACACGTTGGACACACTGATTCCCAGCATGTCGGCGATTTCAGAATGTGGCATGTGGGCAAGTCGAACCAGTCGAAAACAATCCCACGCCCGATCCGAGCATTCGTGCTCGACGATTCTCTGTGCCTGCCAGAACGCAAGCCAGAGTGGCGATGGCGTGTCTTGCAATTTCTGTGGCGAGGAATCAGGTATGTGCGCCGCGTCGGACCCCAGAGCCGGCAGCGTACGCTGCGTTTGCTTCAGAAAGTCCAGCACTGTTGTTTGAGTAATCCGGTTGATCCACGCTCCCAGACTCTGCCCCGGATCGTTTCGTGAAAAATCGTCGAGCCGCGTCCAGACTTTACGGAACACCTCAAGCAGGATGTCTTCCGCGTCGGACCTACCGATCCCAAAGCGCAGAGTCTGTCTGAAAACGCGATCCGAATATCGCGTCCAAATGCTGTTCCATGCATCATCGTCGCCCTGACGCGCCTTCAAAAGCGTCGCCGACGAGACGGTGCTGTATTCATCGCCACCCACCATTCGCCCCGAATCTATCTGACAGGAATACCCGGTGGTTTAAATCTCCACCCAGACTAATTGCGAGCGATGCCTGAAATCGTGAATCAGATTGTTTCTGGTCCGGTGGCTGGCCCGCCATTTTCGAATCTGCTTAATGGTCTCGGCACAGTTGTCTGGACCATTACCTAAGACATTAGCGTTCGTCGACAGTGTCAGCCGGCCACAGACGCGATTTCTGAAGCGTGGTGCCGCGGCCGCCCAGCGGAGAGCAAACGCTGGGCGATGTGAAGATTGCGGCCGACGGAGGCAAAGTTAGCGTAATACGGCTGGATTCGAACGATTTGAAGAGGGCGGTCGAGTTCCTGAAAGGGCTCGTTTCGCGTGGGAAAACGGTTGTTGGTGACGCGGCGTTCTGCCAACGCGTTTCTGCGAAACGATTCTGGCGTACGGTATCTCAGATACTGGTGGGAACGGGGGGCAGGTGCCCCGCGCACAGCGATTCGAACCGTGATGTCGGATTCTTATTTCTTCTTTGGACGAAATGCCACGAGGCGGTCTGCGTTGGTTTCCAGGTACGCGCCGCCGATGAGGTCGATGCAGTAGGGGATGGCGGGGAAAACGGCGTCGAGGCATTCGGCGATGGCTTTCGGCTGGCCCGGGAGGTTGACGATCAGGCTGCTGCCGCGGATGCCAGCCGTTTGGCGGCTCAGAATGGCGGTGGGGACTTTTTCCAGCGACACCTGCCGCATCAATTCGCCGAAACCGGGCATCATTTTCTGGCAGACCGCCGCCGTGGCCTCCGGAGTGACGTCTCGATCGGCTGGCCCGGTGCCCCCGGTGGTCACGATTAGGCTGCAGCCGTCTTGGTCCGCGAGCTGCTTCAGAGCGGCTTCGATTTCTGCTTGATCGTCGCTGATGACAAGGGGGAAACCTGTCCATTTGCTGCTCAGGACCTCCTTGAGGTATTCGCGGATCGCGGGGCCGCCGCGGTCTTCATATTCGCCGCGACTCGCTCGATCTGAGACAGTCAGGATGCCGATAGAACACGGGTTGGGACTTGTCATGGGTTATTTGCTATTACTCGTTGGACATTCGGCGGGCGAGCCTTTCCTTTGAGTATAGTCTGCTTATTATTCACCGCTCTGTCAGGCGGGGACATGACGGAAGATTCGAAGAAAACGTTTGTCCAGGCCTCGAACGGTCACGACAAATGGAAATTGACTAGTAACTAATGACCAATCCTTCCTTTCATCAGCCCGCGGCCGCTCCCGCTTTTCTGGACGTTGCGACTGAATCGGAGCCTGAGCGCAAGCCACGTCGTCCGCTGTCACAGCTGAGTACGCAGAGCCTGGCGTTCATCGAAGAACAGTATTCCGATTATCTGCATGATCGCGGGTCCGTGTCGCCGGACTGGCGCGACTACTTCGATGAGGTTCATGCCGGGCACGAAGACGTCACGGCAGAAGTGCTGCAGACGCCGTTCAAGCACGACAGCATTTTTCATCGCCAGGCACAGACTAAAATTACACCAATCGGGCAGCCGGAATCGTCTGACACGGCCATTCTTCAGGAACGCCTCGACCAGCTGATCCGCAACTACCGAGTTCGTGGACATATCATCGCGCAGATCGATCCGCTGGGTGCGAAGAGGCCGCAGCCACCAGAACTCGATCCGGCGTTCTATGGGTTCACTGAAGAGCACATGGAGATGGAATTCTCCACGCAGTGGTTCGGTGGCGCGGAATGTCGCACGCTGCGTGACATGGTCAACTGGTTGCAGACGACGTATTGCCGATCCATCGGCGTGCAGTTCATGCACATCGACAGCCTGCAGGTGCGAGCGTGGTTACGCGATCGCATGGAACGCACGGGCAATCGTCTGCGCCTTACACGTGATGAACAGATTCGCATCCTGCGGCGGCTCAGCGATGCTGTGATGTTCGAAGAGTTCGTGCAGAAAAAATATGTTGGTGCCAAGAGCTTCTCGCTGGAAGGTGCGGAGAGTCTGATTCCGCTGCTGGACATGGCGATCGAACGTGCGGGCAGTCAGGGCATCGATCTGATCGTGATGGGAATGGCTCATCGTGGTCGATTGAATGTGCTGGCCAACATCATGGGGAAAGAGCCTAGCCGCATCTTCCGCGAATTCGAAGACCGTGACCCGGAACTGCAAATGGGCCGCGGCGATGTGAAATACCATCTCGGTTATAGCTCCGATTGGCAAACGACGGCCGGCAAGGAAGTTCATCTTACGCTGTGCTTCAATCCGAGCCATCTGGAATTCGTGAATCCGGTGGCGCTTGGTCGATTGCGAGCGAAGCAGGATCATCGCGAAGACTTCGAGCGTCGCAACAGTATGGCGATTCTGATTCATGGTGACGCGGCCTTTGCCGGCGAAGGTGTGGCTCAGGAAACCCTGAACCTCAGCGAACTCACCGGATATCGCACCGGCGGTACGCTGCACATCGTGGTGAACAATCAAATCGGGTTCACGACGTCGGCGTCGGAAGGACGGTCGTGTACCTATGCCACCGACGTGGCCAGGATGTTGCAGATTCCGATCTTCCATGTGAACGGCGAAGATCCCGAAGCGGTCGCTCAAGTGGTGCAGCTGGCGATGGACTTCCGTCAGAAGTTCCAGCGCGACGTCATCGTCGACATGTACTGCTTCCGTCGTCGTGGCCACAACGAAGGTGATGAGCCCGCGTTTACTCAGCCAACGATGTACCAGTTGATTCGGCAGCGCAAGACGGTGTTCGAAAGCTATCTGGACAGTACACTGGCGATGGGTGAGCTGACTCGTGAAGAGGCCGACGAAATCGTTGCCAGGCGAATGGAAGTGCTGGAAGCGGAACTTGCAGAAGCTCGCAAAGAAGAATTCCATCATCTCAAGGACGGCGGTAGTGGAACGTGGAAGCTGTTTTATGGTGGTCCGGTCGCGGACGCGGACGTCGTCGACACCACTCTGAAAGCTGATGAACTCAAGCGGATTGTAACGGCATTGAATTCGCCGCCAGTAGGCTTCAACCCGCATCCGCGTTTGCGTCGAATGCTGGAGCAGCGGATTCAGATGGGAGCTGGCGAGCTGCCATTCGACTGGGGTGGCGCTGAAATGGCAGCGTTGGGGTCCGTCGTTGCCGCAGGGCATCAGCTTCGGTTCAGTGGCCAGGACGTTCGTCGTGGAACGTTCAGTCATCGGCATGCCGCATTGTACGATTCGGAAGACGGTCGGGTCTGGATGAGCCTGCAGGAACTGGCGAAGCGACCAGAGCAGGTCGAAATGTACAACAGCCCGTTGTCGGAAATCGGTGTACTCGGTTTCGAATATGGCTACAGTCTTGACCAGCCCGAAAGTCTGACGATCTGGGAAGCGCAGTTTGGCGACTTCGTGAACGTGGCTCAGGTGATCATCGATCAGTTTATCTGCAGCGCCGAAGACAAATGGAAACGTCTCAGCGGCCTGGTGATGCTGCTGCCGCATGGTTTCGAAGGACAGGGGCCTGAACATTCGAGTGCTCGGCTGGAGCGATTCTTAACACTGGCGGCCGAAGACAACATGCAGATTTGCGTGCCGACGACTCCGGCGCAGCACTTCCATCTGCTGCGTCGACAGGCGTTCCGCAAGTGGAAGAAACCTCTGGTGGTGATGACGCCGAAGAGTCTGCTGCGACACAAAGAAGCGGTTTCGAGTCGGGACGAACTGACTCAGGGGCACTTCCAGGAAGTGATTGCAGATTCCGGCGTGAATACTGCTGACGTAACGCGGATTCTCCTGTGTAGCGGCAAGATCTATTACGAACTGGACAGTGTTCGCAAAGAGTCGGGCCGAACCGACGTCGTCATTCTGCGCCTGGAACAGTTGTACCCGTTTCCTGAAGCCGAATTGATTGAAAAACTGTCTGCGTACGGCGCGGATGTTCCCGTGTTCTGGGTTCAGGAAGAGCCACGCAATATGGGTGCGTGGCCGTCGATGCGAATTCGTTTTGGCGATTCGGTATTTGGGACACATGAGCTGACAGGAATCACCCGGCTGGAATCGGCGAGCCCGGCAACGGGATCCGGCACAAGTCATAAAATTGAACAACAGGCCATTTTGAAACAGGCTTTGGAAATCGCATGAGTAACGAAGTAGAGATCAAGGTTCCGTCCGTCGGCGAATCGATCACAGAGGTTTTCATTGGCGAGTGGTACAATGGCGTCGGAGCCTTCGTGGCACTTGATGGCAATGTCGTTGGTTTGGAAACGGACAAGGCGACGTTTGACGTGCCCGCGCCGATTTCCGGCACGATCACGAAGGTGCTGAAGGAAGCCGGTGAGACGGCCGAAATTGGCGAAGTGCTTGGTTACATGACGCCGTCAGAAGCTCCGGCCGCTGCCGCGCCCGCTGCACCAGCGGCTCCGTCAGCGGGACATGTCATGCCAGCCGCTGGACGTATGATGGAACAGGAAAGGCTGGCTCCTGGTTCTGTGTCCGGCACGGGCCCGGGCGGTCGCGTGTTGAAAGAAGATGTCGCTCGGCATTTGAAGGGCGGAAGTTCGGTGACTGCAGAAATGAGCGGTTCTCGCGAAACCAAGTCGGTGCCGATGAGCCCGATTCGTCAGACGATTGCGTCACGGCTGGTGAGTGCTCAGCAAACGGCTGCGCTGCTGACAACGTTCAACGAAATCGACATGCACGCGGTGAAACAGCTGCGAGCCACGTATCAGGATCAGTTCGTCAAGAAGAACGGCCTCAAGCTGGGCTTTATGTCGTTCTTTGTGCGAGCCATCGTCGACGCGCTGGAAGAGTTCCCCGCAATCAATGCTCAGATAGACGGCAACAAACTGATCTATCACAACTACTGCGACATTGGCATTGCCATCGGTGGTGGCAAGGGGCTTGTGGTTCCCGTTCTTCGCAACGCCGAAAACCTGAGCTTTGCGGAAATCGAAGGCGCCATTCGAGACTTCGGTGCTCGAGCTCAAAAGAATCAGATTACTTTGGGAGAACTTGAAGGCGGCACATTCACGGTAACCAATGGTGGCGTCTACGGATCGCTGTTGTCGACGCCGATCGTCAATCCTCCGCAAAGTGGTGTGCTGGGAATGCACGGAATTGTGGATCGTCCGGTCGCGATCAATGGCGAGGTCGTCATTCGCCCGATGATGTACGTCGCCCTGACTTACGATCACCGCGTTGTCGACGGCAAAGAAGCGGTTTCCTTCCTGAAACGAATCAAAGACGTCATCGAAGATCCAGCTCGCCTGATTCTGGAAGTCTGAGGCGGTGCCGACCCCCAGCGGAAACGCTCCGTTGTCGCTTCGGTAACAGCTCTCAGAAAAAACGCATCGAACAGAAGCTCAACGAAGACTCTTCATGTCTGAATCCTACGATCTGATTGTCATTGGCGCTGGCCCCGGCGGGTATGTCGCTGCTATTCGAGCTGCCCAGCTCGGCCTGAAAGCAGCTGTCGTTGAACGCGAGCCGAAGCTTGGCGGCACCTGCTTGCGCGTGGGTTGCATTCCCAGCAAAGCACTGCTGGAAACAACGGAACTGCTCGAACAGTCCCGGCATTCGTTTGCAGAACGTGGCCTCATTGCTGGCGAAGTGAAAGTCGATCTGCCAAGAATGATGGCTCACAAAGACGGCGTTGTGACTCAGTTAGACGCCGGGATTCAGGGGCTTCTGAAGAAGAATAAAGTTGAGCGACACTTTGGCCATGGTCGTTTGCTGGGTGGCGGCAGCGTCGAAGTTGCTGGTGAATCTGAGACCATTGAGCTTACTGCGAAAAACATTTTGATCGCAACCGGCAGCGTCTCGTCCTCGTTTCCTGGCATGGAGCCCGATGGTGATCGAATCGGTACCAGCACGGAAGCATTGTCCTGGCCGGAAGTCCCGGGGCATCTGGTCGTTATCGGGGCCGGAGTGATTGGGCTGGAATTGGGAACGGTGTGGCGACGACTGGGGTCGAAAGTCACTGTGCTCGAATACCTGCCGCGAATATTGCCCGGTACGGATTCACAGGTCGCCAAAGAAGCGCAGAAGATACTGACGCAGCAGGGCATGGAATTCCGTCTTGGTACGAAGGTTCAGCGGGTTTCATCAGACGGTACGATTTGCCGAGTGGAAATTGAAGGCAGCGATCCCGTGGACTGCGATCGCGTGCTGATTGCCGTGGGTCGTCGTCCCTGTACGGACAGCCTTGGTCTGGATCGGGCCGGTGTGGACACTGATCAGCGCGGATTTATTCGTGTCAGCTCAGCCTATCAAACAACGGCCCCTGGCGTTTACGCGATCGGCGATGTGATCGGTGGAGCGATGCTGGCTCACAAGGCAGAAGAAGAAGGTATTGCCTGCGTCGAACGCATGGTGACCGGCCATGGTCACATTAACTACAATACAATTCCGGGTGTCATCTATACCGCTCCGGAAATTGCGTCCGTTGGTGAAACAGAAGACGCGTTGAAGGAACAGGGCCGCAAATACAAGACCGGCCGATTTGCATTCGCTGCCAATGGTCGCGCGCGAGCCGCTGGTCACATGGAAGGTTTTGTCAAGATTCTGGCCGACGCCGAGACTGATCGCGTTTTAGGCGTTCACATCATTGGTGCTCACGCGGGAGAATTGATCGCGGAAGCCGCGATTGCGATGGGCTTCGGAGCCAGCAGCGAAGACATCGCTCGCTGCTGCCATGCTCATCCGACACTGGCCGAAGCCGTCAAAGAAGCGGCGCTGGCTGTGGATAATCGAGCCATTCATTCGTAGTCAGTGGCGTTGTCGAGAGCGATTGCGTCTTCTTTGGATCGAAAGTCGGTCTGCGGCAACAGGATGCCTCCGCCGGCCACGGTGGCGAACAATATGATCGGGATGACGTAGGTTATCATCGCTTCGACCAGCATCACGCCGAGGCAGAAGAACATGAGCAGGACTCCTGCGAAGCCGGTTGGGAAGTTGCAGGCGAACAGTGTGGTGATGGCCGTTGGGATCATTTTGAAACTCCTCAAGTGTTCTTGTGATTGTTGATCTTTGGCAATTGCGCATGGCGTGCCAAAGCCCGGGAAACGTTCCTGAGCCCCGAAAATGCTGGTCACAACGGCGCGGTTCCAGGTGTGACGCCGCGTTCGCAATGCTGCTGCTGCTGCGGGGTTCGGCAGGCCGGCGACTGCCGCCCGCTCGCCGTCAAGCGATCGACTCGGCTGCTCGCGCATATGTTCATTCGCAGATAATCACAGGCGAGCCGCTTTCTGCCAGGGTTCGGGCAGCATTTTTGAGGCAATGCCGGGCAAACTTACAAACCGAATTGAACGAGTTAAATTTGGGTGTAAGCTGGCTGCCTAGTGACTTGCGATTTTGCAGGTTTCGTATTTCTTCTAAAACAGCAACAGGTGTGTCGCGGTGGACGAAAACAATATTCTACCTGGACAAATGCAGTTCGGGTGGGGTTCCTCAAACGACGGCGAGGTTGAAGAGCAGGCGGCTCTCCCGAATACCGGAAGACGAACAAAAAATAAGGCTATGAAAAAGAAGTCCGTGAAGTCGTCATCAAAGGCGAAGAAAAAGCAAACGAAGTCTGCCGGCGCATCAAGCGCTGACAGCAAGCCTGCGGCACGAGCTCAGAAAGCTCCTGCTAAGAAGGCGGCAAAAAAGAAGAAGTCCAACGTCGCTGCGAAGCCCGCCAAGAAAACCAGGGTTGCTAAAGCCCCGAAGGTTAAACGCAAGGCTAACGTGAAGGCGAAGCCAGTTGCCGCAACGGCCGCTAAGGTCGCAAGTGTGCCGCCTGTTGTTGAAGAGTCAGTACCAAAGGTTGCGCCCGCGGCCCCGGTTGTCGCGGCGAATCTGCGGGAAGCCGTGCAATCGATCGACATGAAGTGGGGGGCCAGGTTTCCGACCGTGGGCTTCGGATTCTGGAAGGTCGACAAAGACAAAACCGCAGCAGTCTGCCGTTCGGCGATTGAAGTGGGTTATCGACATCTGGACTGTGCCTGTGACTACGGCAATGAAGTCGAAGTTGGTCAGGGAATTGCCAAAGCCATCGACAACGGACTTTGTGAACGCGAAGATCTGTGGGTCACGTCAAAGCTGTGGAATACGTACCACGCGACTCAACACGTTCGCCAGGCGTGCGAAAAGACGCTCGACGATCTCGGGCTGGATTACCTGGACCTGTACCTGATTCACTTTCCGATTGCTCAGCGGTTTGTTCCGTTCAAAACGGCCTACCCACCGGGTTGGTTCTTTAACGCCAACGCGCCGAATCCTGTGGTCGAAGAAGCTCGCGTGCCAGTTCACGAGACCTGGGAAGCGATGGAAGATCTGGCCAAGTCCGGACTCGTTCGCAACATCGGAATCTGTAACTTCGGCACCAGCCAGCTTCGGGATCTGCTGTCCTACGCGAAGATTCGCCCGGCCGTTCTGCAGGTGGAAACTCATCCGTATCTGACTCAGGAGAAACTGCTGCGGTACTGTCAGCAGGAGAAAATTGCATACACCGCGTTTTCTCCACTGGGTGCTCAAAGCTACTTCAGTCTCGGCATGGCGAATGCCAAAGAAGCCGTGATGGCGAACCCTGTGGTGACGAAGATTGCCAAAGCGGTTGGGAAAACGGTGGCTCAGGTACTGCTTCGCTGGGGCGTGCAACGCGGCACGGCGGTGATTCCGAAGACTTCCAGTCGAGACCGCATGGTCGAGAACCTGGACATCTTTGGCTTCGAATTGACTCAGGATCAGATGGACGCGATTTCCATTTTGGATCAGGGCCGTCGGTTCAACGATCCAGGATATTTCGGCGAGGCGGCGTTTAATACGTTCCTCCCGATTTACGAATAGAGGTTCGCTCAGGCAGCCGCAAAACGGTCATCCACACCGAGCCGGAAAGCAGTCTATGAAAGTCTCCGAATTTGCCATCGATGGTCAGCGCACAGATGACGACAATACGCCGTTTCCGCTGGCGTATGTGTGCAAAGACGCTGCTTCGCTGGACGAGGTTCAACGTTGGGTGGCCGAAAATCGTGACTCGCTGATTGAGCAGGCCGCGATTCACGGTGCGGTGTTCTTGCGTGGATTTCCATTGAAGACCGATCAGGATCTGGACGCCTTCATTGCGGCTTTCGACCTGCCGAATTTCACCTACGAAGACTCTTTGTCGAACGCTGTGCGGACCAATCGCACGGAACGAGTCTTTACGGCGAATGAAGCTCCGGCACATGTGAATATTTGTTTGCATCACGAGATGGCACAAACGCCCATTTTTCCTTCGAAGCTGTTTTTCTTCTGCGAAAAAGCGGCGGAGAAGGGCGGGGCGACTCCGTTGTGCCGTAGCGACGTGTTGTTCGATCGGATGAAGACCGAGATGCCGGAATTCGCGACTGATTGTGCGGAGAAGGGACTTCTTTATTCGCATGTCATGCCAGCGGCCAATGATGCTGCGTCTGGAATGGGCCGCAGCTGGCAGAGCACATGGAAGGCCAAAACGCCGGAAGAAGCGGAAGCTCGGATGACGGCGCTCGGCTACTCATGGGAATGGCTGGATGACGGTTGTTTGAAAGTCACCACTCCGCGGTTGCAGGCCGTCAAGCAGCTCGATAACGGCAAGACAGCATTCTTCAATCAGCTGATTGCCGCGTTTCACGGTTGGAAGGATGCTCGCAACGATCCTTCAAAATCAATCACTTTCGGAGACGGTTCGCCATTGGACCCCGCAACGATGGATCGAGTGATTGAGATGGCGGAAGAGATTACGTTCAACATCCCCTGGCAGGACGGTGATGTGGCGTTGGTCGACAACTACGTCGCCATGCACGGTCGGCGGACGTTTGAAGGAACGCGAAAAGTTCTGGCATCGCTGGTGGCGTCGTAGCCCACGGTTCTCCGTTCGCAGAATTCTCTGATGATCAACAGCGTTTTCAGGCGACGCTGTTGAGCCAGACAGAGGGCTTTGGTTGCTCGGACTCTGCTTCTTAACATGATTCGCAAGCCCATTAACGATGGTCAGTTTTTCGGTCGTTCAACGCGGCGTGGGGGATTTGACAGGGAGTCCGAATGAAGCATGACGACGAAGAGAATCTCTTCGCCCCGCCTAAGAGCACTGAGCTGCCTGATGCACATGCAGATCCATCGGCAGCACCGCGACCTGGCCTGCCGGCGATACTGTTGATTTCGATATTGACCGTACTTGCGGGAAGCTGCACATTCTTCTGCAGCTGCTTTGGCATCGGGATAATGCTTGGTCAGTTGACTGGAGAGTTGACGATCCTATTCGCATTTGTAGGCGGAATGGCGGCTGCAATCTTCGTGGCCGGAGCGACACGCAGCGGGCTGACGCAGCTCTTCACTCCGGAAGATCGAAAGAATGACTGAGGAGACGGTTGAAAATCCTTGTTCCGCTCCACAGGGATTCGGCGAACCGTTGCCGTCTACGTCTCCCGGTTGGCTTGTGATGAGTTTTGCTGTTGTCGTCACGCTTATCTCTTCGGTTTGTACGTTCTTTTGTACTTGTCTTGGAGTCGGTCTGGCGTGCTTCGCCGCACTTGGCGACGCGGCGGTGCCTCTGGCAATTCTGTGTGACGTGCCGCCGCGTGGTGTGTCGCCGCGTGGTGTTTCACCTGGCGAGCCACTGCCCGTCGAAAGCGGTGTTTGAGAATGTGTTGTCGCGGCTTTGCCGCACGGGATAGCGACTCGAACTGTCGTATCGGCCGGGGACCACAACACAATCAGCGGCATGGGGAGGGGGAATCTCTGCGCCGAAAACGCCAGGACAAACCCAATCCGCTGCTCCGCCACCTCAAGCCCAACAAAGTCCACGTATGCAATATCCGGGTTAGGGGGAAGCGTGGCGGTTGGGGCCGCCGTGGCATATAGTCTTTGGCGCCTTCTCCGTTGGCTTACCAGTGATTCCGAAACAAATGGCTGAACTGCGGTCTTCGGAAAGGACGCGAAAATAATGAGCACATTTCGAGACTACACATTTCTGGGCACGACACAGAGTCTGTGCCCTGACTGTCTGACAGTTGTTCCCGCGAAGATTGTTTCACGCGATGGCCGCGTTTATTTTCGAAAGACATGCGCCGCGCATGGACCGCGGGAAGACTTCGTTTGCAGCGATGTGAAGTGGTTTGACCGCAATGGCTATAGTCTGCCCGGGAAAGTGCCGTTGAGCTATGGCGCGGAAGTGAAGCAGGGCTGTCCTTATGA
This sequence comes from uncultured Planctomycetaceae bacterium, assembly GCA_937919915.1. GTDB lineage: Bacteria > Planctomycetota > Planctomycetia > Planctomycetales > Planctomycetaceae > Fuerstiella. Next base: position 1,857 of record CALFOL010000052.1, on the reverse strand, counting down.
CTGCGGGTTGTGTTCAGAACATGAGCAGCATACGTGCATTGGTCTGTTGGAAATTACTTCCAGCTGCAATCTGGAATGTCCGATGTGCTTCGCGGTCAGTGGACCTGGTGGTAAACATCTGACGCTGGAACAGTGTCGGGCGGCCATTGATCGATTGGTGGAAGTTGAGGGGCAGCCGGAGATTCTGCAGTTGTCCGGCGGTGAACCGACCATTCATCCGGACTTCCACGAAATCCACCAATACGCGTGCGATCAACCGATCGATATCGTAATGATCAACACGAACGGTGTCCGCCTGGCGAAGGATGCGAAGTTTCTGGAAGGCGTGGCTCTGTTGAAGCACCGGACCGAAATCTATCTGCAGTTCGACGGGTTTAGTGACGCCGGTTACGAAGTTCTGCGCGGTGAGTCGTTGCTGGAAACGAAGCTGAAGGCTGTTGAGGAGTTGGGACGCGTCGGGCTGAACACGATTTTGGTTTGCACCGTGCAGCCAGGTGTCAACGATCATGAGCTGGGGCGGATCGTTGAGTTCGGGATGCAGCGGCCCTGGGTGACCGGTGTGAGTTTCCAGCCAGCAACGTATTCCGGCCGCTTCGTGCTGCCGGAACAGCTTGAGCAGCGGATCACGTTTCCGGACATCATTCGCGGCGTGGCCGAACAAACATCGGGTGTTTGGCGCGAAACGGATTTTTCTCCGCTGCCGTGTGCTCATCCGAACGCTCATACGTTGGCTTACGCGTTTCGCAGTGGAGATCAGATGTTACCGCTGGCGAGGTTCGTTGATCTGGAGAATCATCTGGATTTGTTGTCGGGGCGTATTACCTTCAATCGACAGCGGGCGCAGGAATTGATTGTTGAGTATCTTTCGCGGCAGGCTTGTGGTGCGGGCGGGTGTTCGGCGGTGAGTCCAGAGTCGAGAGTTGAGAGTCCAGAGAAAGTGCCGGGGCCACGGGAACGCATGGCGGGCGAGTATGCTGAACTGCTTGGCCAGACGGCGGCTGAAAGCCCCAGTGATGATGCGGCAATTGCTCAGCAGTTTTTTCTGAAAGCGGTGACTCAACAGTTGAATCCCAGCGACATGTTTCGCATCACCACGACATCATTTATGGATGCGTGGAACTTTGACATTCGTCAGTTGATGAAGTCGTGTGTGCATTTTGTGCTGCCGACGGGGCATTTGATTCCGTTTTCTGCGTACAACGTGTTGTACCGAAATGGGCATGTGCCGCTGCCGCCGCTGCAGTCTGTTGAAACGGTGTCGTGCTGATGGGCGGAACGTTTCCGGAATTATTTCCATTCATCATGATGCTGTCCGTAGGGACAGGGGCATGGTTGAGTCGCAAGTACAAGGCCGATTTGCCGCTTGATTCGTTCGGAAAGCTGTGGATCGGTATGGCAGCGTTTAGCGGAGCGATCCTGACGGCTAAGCTGCCGTTTTTGATACCCGGGCTGCCAGGGTTTGCTGCGGCTGACGGTTTTCTGATCAGCGGAAAGACGATTCTGTTCGGTATGGTTGGCGGGTATTTTGGGGTCGAGCTGGCCAAACGCAGCATCGGTTTGAAAACGAAAACCGGCGACACGTTTGTTGTTCCCGTTGCTGCTTCGATTGCGATCGGTCGCCTCGCCTGTTTTTGCGGAGGCTGTTGCTATGGGACTCCAACGACTCTGCCGTGGGCCGTCACGTTTCCCGCGATTGATCAGCTGGGGCGTCATCCCACCCAGTTGTATGAGTCCCTTTTTCATCTGACAGCAGCGTTAGTCGCGGCGTGGATGATTCGTCGGCAAATACTGACGTCTCAGTTGATCAAGCTCTACTTTATCAGCTATTGCGGTTACCGGTTTTTGACGGAATTCATT